>JAKALI010000022.1 GCA_021813195.1 Pseudomonadota bacterium | reverse complement strand
CGGATATCAATGCCCCTCGGACAAACCGCGACGCACGCCTTGCAATCGATGCAATCCCCGCGCCCTTCCCACGATTGTCCCTTTTTGTGAGGTCCGCGCGGTTCGCCGCGCACATCACGGTAGGAGATGAGCAGACTGTCGTGATCAAGCATCGCACCCTGGATGCGCGGCCACGGGCACATGTAAATGCAGACCTGTTCACGCGCAAGGCCACCCAAAAGATACGTCGTGAGCGTGAAAATACCGAGGAAGACATAGGCGACTGTGGGCGCCGTCCCCGTCAGCAGCTCCTGCGCGAGCGTTGGAGCATCGCGAAAGTAGAAGACCAAGGCACCACCGGTGACAAGACCGATCAACAGCCACGAGATGTGTGTGGCCCCCTTGCGCCACAACTTCTCGAAAGTCCACTTCTGCTGGTCCAGCCGCATGCGCTGGTTGCGATCGCCTTGCCAGAAGCGCTCGACCAAGATCATGAGATCGGTCCACACGGTCTGCGGACATGCGTATCCGCACCACACGCGTCCCGCGACGGCCGTCACCAGAAACAGACTTAGAGCCGAAACAATGAGCAAGCCCGTGACGTAATAGAACTCTTGCGCCCAGATTTCCAACGCCCCCAACAGCAGGCGCTGGTGCGCAAAGTCGATGAGGAAGAATTGATCCGGCAGACCTTCTGCTCGCTCCCAGCGGATCCACGGCAACACATAGTAGATGCCAAGGGTGACCAACATCACGATCCATTTGGCATTGCGGAAGTTGCCGTGTGCAAGCTTGGGATAGACCTTGGCACGCGCCGCATAACCACCCGTGCCACCTGTGCGCCGGGCAATGGCCTCGACGTCGTGACGCACGACCCCTGGAGCCGCTTCATCGATGAAATCCTGGGGTTTGAACGAGTGTTCGCGATCCATCGAATTCATCGTTGCGTATCCTAGCGTTGTGCGTCACGCACCTGTCGATATGGCTTACTGTCCGCCGCCTAGTGCATGGACGTAAACCGTCAGCATCTTGATCGTGACCGGATCCAACCGCGCACCCCAGGACGGCATCATGCCACCGCGACCCGTCTTGATACTTTGCATCACGGCCTCATGATCGCCGCCGTAGAGCCAGATCGCATCCGACAGATTGGGGGCGCCCATCTCCTGGATACCTTTTCCTGCCTCGCCATGACACGCGGCACATTGCTCGGCAAAGATCGCTGCGCCACGTCCGGCAGCGTCCTTGTCGACGTCCTGACCCGACAGGGACCGCACGTAGTGAGCGAGATCGCTGATCTGAGCCGGCTCCAAGATTCCATCGAGACCAAACCTCGGCATGGCGGATTGCCGGGCATTCGGGTCATCAGATCGGATGCCATGCGCGATGGTGTCGTGAATCTGTTCGAGCGTTCCGCCCCAGATCCAGTCGTCGTCGTTGAGGTTGGGATAACCGGTAAAGCCTTGTGCACCTCGGCCGTGGCAGCCTGAGCAGTTGTCACCAAACGCTGCCTGACCACCCGCCACTGCGAATTGGAACAAGTCCTGCTTCTTGGGGATGTCCGCCAACGCCGTCGCGGCAATCTCGTCACGGTATTTCTGCTGGGCAGCCTTGGCCGCGGCGATTTCCGCTGTCACTTCCGCGCGCTGACTATACCCCAGAATGCCCTCTGTGTAGCCCGTGAGCGTGGGCCAAGCTGGATAGGCAATCCAGTAGCCCAACGACCATATGCACGTTGCGTAGAAGACATATAACCACCACTTCGGCAGAGGCTTATTGAGTTCCTGTAAATCACCGTCCCACGTGTGCCCGGTGGTCTCGACACCCGTGACGTCATCGATGTGTTTTTGTGTTCCCATGTTTGATCACCGCGAGCTGTCGTGGTTGACGGGCGTGTCGACTTCGAGCGGCAGCCGAGCTGCGCGCTCGAATTTCTCCTTGTTCGATGGCCGGAAGGCGTAAACGAGAACGCCGACCATCAACGCGCCAAAGATTAGAAAAGCGGCGAGCTGAGAGAGCACCTGAACGTCCTGATAGGTCATGACCCCATGCTCCTCAGCGCAGGTTCGGGCCGCTGGCGTCGAACTTTGTGAAGTCGACCAGGGTTCCCAGCATTTGCAGGTAGGCGATGAGCGCATCAAGCTCAGTCGGCTGAGTTGCGCCATCGCCGCTCTTGCCGTCAAACTTGCGCACTTGCGCCTTGGGATAGCGTTCCAGGAGCGCCTTTGCTTCCTTGGTATCAGGCGAGATCTGAGCGACAAGATCGGCCTGCGCATTCTCGATCATCTCGTCGGTGTAGGGAACGCCCACCATCCGAAGAGCTTTCATGCGCTCCGCGATGTTGTGCGCATCGAGCGGCCGCTGCTCCATGTAGGGATAGCCGGGCATGATCGAGGCCGGCACGACCGAGCGCGGATTGCGCATATGCTCGACATGCCATTGATCGGAGAACTTGCCACCCACCCGCGCCAGATCGGGCCCCGTGCGTTTGGAACTCCATTGGAAGGGGTGATCGTACATGCTCTCCGCGGCAAGCGAGTAATGACCGTAGCGCTCGACTTCGTCGCGCAACGAGCGGATCATTTGGCTGTGACAGTTGTAGCATCCGTCGCGGATGTAGAGGTCGCGGCCTGCCAACTCCAACGGCGAATAGGGCCGCATCCCCTGCACCTTCTCGATCGTCGAACTGAGGTAGAAGAGCGGAGCGATCTGCACCAACCCACCAATCGAGACGACGATGAGAATGCCGACGAGCAGGATGAACGAGTTCTTCTCAAAGATTGCGTGATTCACGGGTCTCTCCCCATTCACTCTGCGGGCTGAGTTGCGATTGCGCCGCGTAATTCGGGCGCGGCCGCAACGCGCGGCTGCTCAGCCAAGTCGACGGATACGTCACCACGGATGGTCCGCCAGACGTTGTAGGCCATGACAAACGAGCCGAGCACGAACAACAGACCACCGACCGCGCGGATGACATAAGGCCAGTGCAGCGCTTCCACCGTTTCGATGAACGAGTATTGCAGGAAGCCCAGGCTGTCGTAGGCCCGCCACATCAGGCCCTGCGTGATGCCGGCGACCCACATCGCGGTGATGTAGAGCACGATACCAATCGTCGAGAGCCAGAAGTGCCACTCCACGAGACGCATGGAGTAGAGGCCTTCGCGCTTCCACAGCCAGGGCACGAGGCAGTAGATCGCACCAAATGACACCATGCCGACCCAACCCAGTGCGCCCGAGTGCACATGTCCGACGGTCCAATCCGTGTAATGGGAGAGCGAGTTGACGGCCTTGATCGACATGAGCGGCCCTTCGAAGGTCGACATGCCGTAGAAGGCGACCGACACGACGAGCAGGCGCACCACCGGGTCCGTTCTCAATCGGTCCCAAGCACCCGACAGAGTCATGAGGCCGTTGATCATACCGCCCCACGAGGGCATCCACAGCATGATGGAAAAGGTCATGCCGAGTGTCTGCGCCCAGTCTGGAAGCGCGGTGTAGTGGAGATGGTGCGGACCCGCCCAGATATAGAGGAAGATCAGCGACCAGAAGTGCACGATGGAAAGCTTGTAGGAGTAGACCGGACGCTCCACGCGCTTTGGGATAAAGTAGTACATGATGCCGAGGAAGCCGGCGGTGAGGAAGAAGCCCACCGCGTTATGGCCATACCACCACTGCGTCATTGCGCCCTGCACGCCGGGGAATACTGGATAGCTTTGGGCGCCCATGATCGAAACCGGCATGGACAGGTTGTTGACGATGTGCAGCATCGCCACGGTCACGATGAAGGCCAGGAAGAACCAATTGGCGACGTAGATGTGGGGCTCTTTGCGCTTGTAGAGTGTGGCAAGGAACACGAGCAGGTAGACGACCCACACGATTGTCAGCCACAAATCCACATACCATTCTGGTTCCGCGTATTCCTTGCCCTGAGTCACACCGAGAACGTAGCCGCTGGCCGCCAGCACAATGAACAGCTGGTAGCCCCAGATGACGAACCAAGGCGCCCATTTGCCAGGCATGCGCGCGCGGGAGGTGCGCTGGACGACGTAAAAGGAGGTCGCCAAAAGTACGTTGCCGCCGAAGGCGAAAATCACCGCCGAGGTATGAAGCGGCCGCAAGCGGCCAAAGCTCGTCCACGGCAAATCGAAGTTCAAGGCCGGGAACGCCAATTGCCAGGCGATGACATCGCCGGCGAGGAAGCCGACGACACCCCAGAAAACCGCAGCCAGAACCGCGACACGGATTGGCCCATCGAAATATTCTTTATTGGGCGTGACATGATCGCCCGAGCGATGCGCGATCACATAGCCGGCAGCCATGAGGCTCGCGGCCAGTACGATAAAGCCATGGAGCTGAATGACCAGGTCTGCTCCCTGCAGCGCGTAAAGCAGTCCCAGGGCGGCAAAGACCAAGGCACTGCCTATGGCCAATACGTCGCCCATGGCTGAGCGTTCGACGGCGGTATCTGGCACGATTTCCCCTCCTCGTTTCAAACTTTCTGCTCAGCGCCTCGGCAGCGATGTTTTGGGCTTGGCAGCGGCTCCGGCAGCGTTCCTGATTTCAATCAGCCGATCTCGGCAGATCAGCGTTGACCTGGATCAAGGCCCGCTGATGCCTGCCAGGTAGAGATCGTCGCACCACGTCGAACGGTCGCGTTGCTATCTGTGGCGGACGATGACGAGCGATGGAAGCAAGAGGGAAGGGCGGCCGCAATGCCTGAATTGAACGATACGCCGCGCTTCAGTGACCCAGCGGGGCAACATGCCTCATTCAAGGGAACATCAGGCGTGCAGTCTGAGGTTGGATTGATCTCACAGGACGCCCTGATGTGCCTGACCCCAGATCCACTAGGGCTCATCAACGAGGAGCACGCTCTGCAGCGTGAGTTGTGCGACCTTCTGGAAGCGATAGCCGACAGTCTGCCGCATGACTTCGACCGCGAACTTGCGATGACGGCTGTCTCGATCCTCGAACGCAGTGTTCCGAGCCACATGGCGATCGAAGAGCAGGCGCTGTTCCCGCGCCTCAGAGAGCGCGTGCCGCTGGACGACCCGCTCCGGCGCGCCCTGGAGTGCCTCGAGGAAGAGCACGAGCGCGACGGAATGATGCTGTTCGAGATGATCGATTCGCTGAAATGCGCCATCGAAGAGCTCCAGATCTCCAACCCCGATATGCTCGGCTACCAGTTGCGCGGATTCTTTGAGAGCCAGCGCCGGCACATCGCCTGGGAAGATCGCGTCGTTCTTCCGGCAGCACGCGCCTTGCTTGACCCCACAGATTTGGCCGCCATCCAGCGCTGGATCATAGACAGTGATCATCCACGCTGCTCGCAGCGATCGATCCTCGCCATCCGAAAGGTTCGATCTGCATCGCATATTTGCGCCGATTGTCCGAGCTTAGCGACCAGATCTGCTGCTATCCCGACACCGCAAGACGTCACTCGGCTCTCGATTGACAAACCGATGGACTTGCCATGACCCCGGAAATTGTTCGCCGGATGTCGGCACCAGTTCCCCGCTATACCAGCTACCCCACTGCGCCGCATTTCTCCTCGGCAATAGGCGCTGGAGTTTACGAACACAATCTCAAACAGCTTGCTCGCGATGACGTGGTCTCGCTTTACGTGCACGTGCCGTTTTGTGCCGAGCTGTGCTGGTACTGCGGCTGCAGCACGAAAGCGACCCGTAATCCTGAGACGATCAGCGCCTACGCCGCAACGGTCGAGCAAGAAATCGCCAACGTGCGTGCACGTCTCGGCAAACAGCATACGGCAACGCATATCCATTGGGGCGGCGGCTCACCTAACAGTCTCTCACCTAACGACATCCGGCGTCTGGCGACGGCACTTAAAGATAACTTCACGACCACGAACGAGACGGAATTCGCCGTGGAGATCGATCCTCGTTGGCTTACGGCCGAGCAGGTGGCGGCCTTCGCGGAAGTGGGCGTCAATCGCGCCTCCATCGGCGTGCAAGACTTCGACGTGCGGGTTCAAGCTGCAATTAACCGCATGCAGTCGATTGAGCAGACGCGCGATACGATCGAACAGTTGCGGACGGCGGGGGTCAACGGCATCAACATCGACCTTGTCTATGGGCTGCCGCATCAGACGCGTTCAAGCGTCGCGCGAACCATCGAGGAGGTCATCCGTCTCGCCCCTGATCGCATCGCGCTATTCGGCTACGCGCACCTGCCGTCGCGCGCGCGCCACCAGCGCATGATTGATGAACGGGCGCTTCCAGATACGGTTGAGCGGTTCGGGCAGTCGCGTCGGGCGCAACGCCTGCTGACGGCTGCCGGCTATGTCGCCGTCGGTCTTGATCATTTTGCCTTGCCCCACGATCCTCTCGCTTCCGGTCGCGTCGCCCGCAACTTTCAAGGCTACACGACCGATACCGCCAACACCCTGATCGGATTCGGAGCGTCCGCGATTTCCCATCTTCCCGGCGGTTATTTTCAGAACGCCGTGCCGCGGGCCGATTATGAGCGGCGGATCGCGCAGGAGGGTCTGGCAACCGTCCGTGGCATCGAACTGTCGCTGGAGGACCGCGTGCGCGCCAGCGTGATCGAACGGCTGATGTGCGCGTTCGAGCTCTCGCGTCAACAGCTGGAAGAAATCTATGGAAATGAAGCGCGCGACGTGATCGACACGGTCATGCTCGAAGCCGATGAAGTTGTGAATTCCGACACCGAAGGACTAGTCAAGGCTACGGCTGACGGTTTCCGGCTGACGCCGCGCGGCGAGCCCTTTGTGCGCTCCATTGCTGCGTGCTTCGACACCTATCTGGGAAAATCGCAGACGCTCTATTCGCAGGGGGTTTAGACCCAGCCAAAACGTACGGCGTGCCCGATCTGCGGGGCGCGGAATCGTCTGAAGACGCGGGTTAGTCCCGTTCTTCTTCCATGGCCGACTGAAGGCGCGCTATGTCGAGGATGACGATTGTGCGGCTGCCTTCGAGACCGATGATCTTCGCCAGCTTCAAACGCGAGATCTGACGACTTACGGTCTCGATCGTAAGCCCCAGGAAATCGGCGATCTCGGCACGCGACAAGGGCAAATTGAAGCGCGGGCGATCGTCGAGGCCGGAGGGCTTGCATCCGATCGTTTCCATGCGCCGCGCAACCATCAAAAGGAAGCTCGCCACCTTCTCGCCCGCAGACTTGCGACCGAGCAGCAGCATCCATTCGCGAGCGCTATCGAGTTCATCCAGCGTGTGCTCGAACAGGCGGTGCTCGAAACCATCAAATTCTTTGACCAGCCGTTCAAACTGACCTTTGTCATACGTGCACAAATGGACGTCGGTCACGGTCTCGGCGTGATACGGGCTCTGACTACGAAAGGGGCGCCCCAAAAAGTCCGAAGGAAACTGCAACCCAACGATCTGCTGGCGGCCATCGGTGAGCGTCTTGGTCAGCTTTACCACGCCCGAGATGATGTTGGCGAAATAGGGCATTTCTGCATTGTCATGCAGAATGATCTGGCCGGGCGGCAGCAACTTATGATGCGCGATCTGATTGAGCCGTTCGATTTCGGCCCGCGAGAGCGCACCGCATACGGCGCGATGACGGACGGCACAGCTGTCACATCTGAGATGAGGGTCGCCCATGATCTCTCGTTCGTCTTCGATTTGCTCGCCATGTGAACCATGAACGCCACGGCTCAAGATTAAAACCGAAAAGATCCCGTATGTCAGCAGTTGGAAGCCCGTCCGGATCTGCAGGATACGGATGAGCGGCGCACAGACTTCCCTCAAACTTTGATGCACGTTAGATTGTGGCGCGCGCCAGCACCTGCAAGACGCCTTGGCGTGAGGCGCAACAGCGCAGCAGCCTGGGCTACGCGGTGAAGTTCCGGGTTGCGAAGCGGCTGCTTAGGCGTGTACGGTAAATCAGCGTAACGACGCCTCTTGTGGTCCATCGCCGACCAGGCCACGCCGCAGCGCCTCCTCGAGAATGCCGGGGCCGGCCGCCATCGCCAGGGCCTCAGGCAGGACCCAGACGCGATAGCCAGGGGCCGTGATGGTCCGAGCGCATGAAAGATTGCCACCCGAAAGCCGACAGGAGCGATCCGCCGACGCTGCGCGGGGTGTGCGCCGATCGTGCACCATGATTTTCAGGTCGACGGGTTGAATGAGTGGTGCGTCGGCCGGAAGATAGACCCCACGATACACACAGGCGAGCTTTTGGTTGCACGCATCCGCACGGCGTCCGAGTGTATTGAGGCTGCCCAGCGCCCGGGATCGGCTCATCAGTCGGGCGGGTTTGGCGGCACCCGCGCTGACATAGCAGTGGGCGCCGACGCACAGCACCGGATCCGCGGTCTTATTGAAGCGGCGAATGCCTCGGTTGCCCGGTTCCATGACAAGCAGGACGGTCACTCGCGGATCAGGCCGCGCATCGATCAAAGCCGACGCTGGTTCACGTTCTCGGTCGGACGCAACCGGTGGGGGCGCTTGCGGGCTCGGCATCGCTGACTGAGGCCACTCGGGTTTCACGCCATCGCCGGCGCGGGACCGGCGGGCCTCCTCAGCACGGCGCAGCTTTTCAGCGAGCTGGCGGGCTTCGGCTTCACGCGCTGCTTCCAGCTCACGTATCCGCTCGGCCTCTATGTCCTCGTTGGGAGCGGCAGCACTCAAGGCAGCCCGCTCGGCCGCTTCGCGGCGCGCCTGTTCGAGCATCTCCGCTTCTTCAGCCGCCCGGCGTTGCTGGTCGGACAAGGCCCCGGCGGGCCGCTCTGTCGCGAAACGCTGCGCCAAATCATGCGCAGCGCGATCGCGGACAGTTGCTCCGTCCGCATGGGCCGCCGCAAGCCCAACGAGGCTGCTGGCGCATAACGCTAAAGCAACGCAGCTTGCCCGCAAGCGCATGCCATGAATAACGGCCTCAAGTGATCCTGATGTGACGGCCATGACGACAACTCTCTTCGATCCAGATCCCGAGGTCGACGGTTCGGCTCTTGCGCTTCGTCGGATCCGCAAACGGACCTCGGACTCAATGGCGGCAGTTAGGCGGACGGCGGCTGAACGCGCCCTGAACGCGCCGCATTTTTTAGCGCGAGCGTTTTAGCGGCCCGCGCCCTCCTGCACGGCCCGGGCGGCGAGCGCCGCGATGCCCTCTCGGTAGGTGGGGTAGGTGAGGCTTATGCCCAGCGCGTCCTTGATGCGCCGATTGGAAACACGCTTGTTCTCGGCATAAAAACTCGCCGCCATACCCTCGAGCCCCGCCTCCTCCCATGCAATTTCCGGTGGCGGCGGCAGGCGGAGGCATTGGGCCGCAAACGCAACGACATCTTGCGGGGGTGCGGGCTCGTCGTCCGTAACGTTGTAGATCGCATGGCGGGGTGGCCCTGCGAGCGCGGCCTGCACCACCTGAGCGATGTCGACAACATGGATGCGGTTGAAGACCTGTCCCGGTTTTACGATCCGTCGCGCGGTGCCCGCCAGCACACTCTCAACCGCGCTCTGACCTGGTCCATAAATTCCCGCCAGCCTAAAGATTTCCACCCTCAGTCCGTGAAATTCGCCGAACTCCAGCCACTGCCGTTCGGCCCTCAGGCGGCGCACGGAGCGCTCCGCGAGGGGGTTTGGAGGCGTCTCCTCGTCGACCCAGCCCCCATTCGCGTCGCCGTAGACACCAATCGTGGACAGATACCCAATCCACTTGGGCCGAGCCGCGGCGAGATCGGCTGCAAGCACACGCAAGATGGGATCACCGTCGGCAGACGGTGGTGCGGAAATGAGAACGTGGTTGGCTTCGGCGAGCGCCAAGCGCACCTCGTTTGTGACGGTCTCGCCATCGAAGACAACAGCCGCATAGCCCAGGCGCTCGATATCACTGAGGCCCGCGGCGTGGCGCGTGGTCCCGGTGATGCGCCAGCCCAATCGCGCGAGGTCGCCTGCCAAGTAGCGCGCCGAATAGCCCAATCCTAAACACATCAAGTGGCTCAACGTCCCGCCTCCTCCAGCCATTCCGACCGCACGTAAGCGTCGACTTCAGTTGCAAGGCGTCGTGTGCGTTCGCATTCAAACTCCGCGCGATCAGCGAGTTGACGGAAGGCCCACACCGCCATCCCGCGGACGAGAGCTGACGCATCCTCAAGACAGCGACGGACCGGCGTGAGTAATTCGGGATCGTTTGAATTCCCCGCAGCGATGAGAACATTGCGCACGAAACGATCGCGACCGGTGCGCTTAACGGGTGTACCGGCGAAGCGCTTGCGAAATGTTTCATCGTCGAGCGCAAGCAAGTCTTTAAGCGGCGGATTGTCGGTCTCGGCCCGGGCGGCAAAGCGCGCTTCGCGGGCCCGCGCGGCGAACTTATTCCAGGGGCAAACAGCCAGACAATCATCGCACCCGAAGATGCGATTACCGATGACGCGACGGAACTGGCGTGCGATGGGCCCTTTGTGCTCGATGGTGAGATAGGCGATGCAGCGGCGCGCATCGAGCTGGTACGGCGCGGGAAACGCATGCGTCGGACATACGTCGAGACATCGCCGGCATCGGCCGCAGTGATCCGTCTCGGGCGGATCCGGTTGCAATTCGGCCGTTGTCAGAATGGCCCCCAAGAAGAGCCATGAGCCGTGGCGGCGTGAGACGAGATTGGTGTGCTTGCCCTGCCATCCGAGCCCGGCGCGCGCCGCCAGCGGCTTTTCCATCAAGGGCGCGGTGTCAACGAATACCTTGACGTCGCTGTTGGTGAGCTGAGTAAGGTAGCGGGCGAGCTGCTTGAGCTTCGGCTTTAAGATCTCGTGATAGTCTTTTCCCTGCGCGTAAATAGAGATCGCGCCGCGGGTCGGTTCCGCGAGAATTGCGAGTGGATCGTGTGCGGGCGCGTAGCTGAGGCCAGCCAGGATGGCGCTGCGCGCTTGCGGCCACAGCCGCGTGGGATTACCGCGCCGTTCTGCGGTCGAGGCCATCCAGGTCATGTCGCCGTGACGGCCGAGTTCGAGAAATGCCGCGAGACGATGCGCTATCTCAGCATCGGGCCCGACCCGCGCAAATCGAACCTCGTCGAGCCCGAGGGTCACCGCCTCGGCGCGCAGGTCGTCCTCGATGGGTTGACCGGCACGCATCGCGATCAGAAATCCAGATCCACATAACTGCGGCTTGGCGGCATGCCGGCGAGCCGGTCGGCGAGCAGCGACCGGAATGCCGGACGCGATTTCAAACGCATATACCAGCTCTTGGCCGCAGGATGGGCATCCCAGTCAATTTCGCCGAAATAGTCCAACAACGATACGTGAGCTCCTGCCACCAAGTCGGCGAAACTGAGCCGGGCACCGGCAAGCCAATCGCCCGACTGGGTTAAATGTCCCAGATACCGCAAGTGATATCGCAGGTTATGGCGCGCCGCTCGCAGCGCCTCGGCGTCTGGAGACTGCGCGCGCGCCGCGTCGAAGCGGCTGGCGACCTTGGCATCCAGGATCACTTGCGTCACATCCCGATCAATCTTGTACAAGAACCAATCGACGAGGCGGCGGCTCTCGGCCCGAGCGAACGCATCGCCAGGAAACAGACCATCGGTATCACCGGTGCGCGCCAGCTCCATTTCGTCCAATAACTCCGAGATGGCATAGACGCCCGAGACCGGTGCGGCGCCGGGAAATAAAAGAATTGGTAATTCACCGGCAGGATTGAGCGCCAGCAGCTCGGCACGCCAGCCCCACGGCTGCTCTTCGGACAGTTCCGCATCATGGCCCAACTCAGCGAGCGCCAGACGAATGGCGCGGCTGCGCGGACAGAATGGATAATGCACCAATCTCGTCAATGTCTTGAACCTCAGAAGTGAAACCGTTGGCGCACATGGACGCGGCGCCGATTGGCCAGCTGGGCCGTTGCGACCGGGCAAGCCGAAGCGCTCAGTGCCGGACGTCTATCTAGGCCAATTCGTGGGCGGTGTCGTCGCTGCCCGTGTTGCAGGATCAGAACACGGGTGAGGACGTTTCGCTCTGAGGGCAGTTCGCCACGGTGGCAAGTCATGGAGCAATCTGCGATACCGCGGACCGCCACCTTCCGCATGCGCAGCAGCGTTCGGTCCGCAACCTCAAGGAGCAGGCGACCACATGGAGACTTGGCACGCGCTGGTCCTGGGATTTCTGGAGGGGTTAACGGAGTTCATCCCCGTTTCCTCGACGGGGCATATCCTCTTGGCTGGCCATTTTTTGGGGGTGCATTCCCCGGGCCGCACGTTCGAAGTGTTGATCCAGCTCGGCGCCATTTTATCAATCTTAGCGGTCTATTTCGGCCGTCTGTGGCGCATGGCGATGGACTTTGCGCGGGATGCTCGCGTGCGTCGGTTTGTGATCGCAATCCTTGTCGCTTTCCTGCCAGCCGCATTTATCGGGGTCGTGCTGCACGGCTTCATCAAAACGGTGCTTTTTGAAAGCCCCACCCTGATCTGCACCACCCTTATTATCGGCGGCATCGTGCTTTTGTTCGTGGACCGCATGAACTTGAACGTGCGCTATCACGACGCCATGGATTTTCCGCCAGCACTCGCCTTCAAGATTGGCCTGTGTCAGGCCGTGGCGATGATCCCTGGTATTTCGCGGTCGGGCGCCACGATCGTCGGAGCGCTTCTGTTGGGCGCGGAGAAGCGGGCTGCGGCCGAATTCAGCTTCTTCCTTGCCATGCCGACCATGGCGGGCGCATTCACCTATGACCTCTACAAGAACTGGAGCACGCTCGACGGGGCCGATACGCAAGCGATTGCGATCGGCTTCATCACCGCGTTTTTCGCTGGTCTTCTCGTCGTGCGCTATCTTTTGGAGTTCGTCAGCCGCCACGGCTATGCCCTGTTTGGGTGGTGGCGGATCGCGGTGGGAGCGGCGGGTCTCACGGCGCTTGCCTTGGGGGGCTAAGCCGCCCGTCCTGGGACTCACCGCCCGAGGATGGCGATCCTCACGGGAACAAGCCCTCGCGCCCGCATGCCCAAAACCTCGGCCGCCCCTTCCGACACATCGATCACACGCCCAGGTTTGAACGGCCCGCGATCATTGATCCGCACTCTGACGGAGCGGCCGTTTGCCAGATTGGTGACTTCCACGAGCGTGCCGAAGGGCAGCGTGCGATGGGCTGCCGTCATGGCCGACTTGTCGAAGGGCTCGCCAGAAGCGGTCTTCTCGCCTTGCCAATAGAACGAAGCAATGCCCTCCAGAGCGTGCCCGGCCGCCGTCGTGCGTGGTTCTTGCGACACCGCGCCCGTGACGATTGTCGTCCAGCCCTGAACAACATCCTCTTCGCTCGCCGACACCGGCAGCGCAGCGAACATTACGACCGCGACCATGAACGACCGGGCGGGGAGAGATGATCGCGTCATTCGGGGCCGATGGGGCAGGTTTGCGCTTGAGAACGCCTTCGTTAAAGCGATTCGCCGGGCTCAAAAATGACGGAGGCGGCGGAGACTTGTTGCCTCCTGCCGCCCCGCCTGCTCATGATTGTCGTGCTCAAGTCCTGGGAGATCAGCCCCGCCCGATGACGGAGACCGTGACAGGGGCAATGCCCGATCCGGTCATACCGACCTTCTGCGCGGCTGCGCGCGACAGATCGATGATGCGGCCCTTGATGTAGGGGCCACGATCATTGATGGTCACGACAACGGACCGGCCGTTGTTACGGTTCGTCACCTGGACGCGGGTGCCGAATGGGAGGGTCTTGTGGGCCGCGGTCATGGCGTTTGGGTTGAACCAGCCACCCGACGCAACGCGCTGCGGCTGCCAGTAATAGGAGGCGATCCCTGAATATGAGGATCCCGCCGCGACCCGGTAGGACTTCTTCTTGGCGGCCTTGGATGCGACGCCCGTGTTTTTCGCGCGTTTGGCGGGGGACAGTTTGGCTTTGTGGACCTTGGCCACGGATGCCGACTTTACAGCGTGAACCTTGTTGGCGCTCTTGACCGACTGGCACGAGGCTGCCGGTCCCAAGCACTCCCACGCCGCGCTCGCGGAGCGGGCATCGAGAACGCCGGCGGCCAGAAGGGCCACAGCGGCAGCAATTAGAATGCGCATGTCACATCTCCATTTATCAGGCGATCGGACCCGCGCTGGCTGAGCGGTGTGCATCCGCGGGGCGGATTGCCGCCCCAAGTGTCGTGAGCTTGCTGTTGCCTTGCACGCGACCGCCAAGCTCGTTTGCCACGCGGGTCGTGGGACCAGAACTCCCGGGTTTCACCTGTCGTGTTGCGGGAGACTTGCATCCCCCGTCCTGGCGGGCGGACCGAAGCATCGCAGCGCACCACGGGTCAACAGACATTACTGAACGCCGTTTATGAAAAACTCCGCCAACCCCATGAAACTTCTTGATTTCCTGGCCTGCTCCTCCGCAACTGCCGCGACGGCACGTCGCAGATATTCCAACTTAAGTCGTATTTGGAACCCTCTCGAAACACGGCGAAATCGTGTCGCAAGCATGTCTTTGCTGCGGCGCAGCAAAGACTCCCGCGTTCGGCGCGACATGCTGATCTCGGATCTTCGCAGCCTGAGGCAAAATCGTCCGTTTGCTCTCGATCAATGACCCTCTGCACCGATTGCCCACCTGTACCTCATGAGGTCGGGACTGCGATCCCGCGCGCCGTTGGCTGGCTCAGATCATCGCTTGCCTGCGATGCCAAGAACGCAACCCGAATTGCGAGGGAGACGACCAAAATGATGAAAGTCGCAGTGCTCGTGTGGATCATGCTCGGCATCACGATGGCCGGGATGTTCGGCACGGTCGTGCTCAGCGTACCCGGCCTCGCCAAAGAGGCCGCTGAAATTCTGCCCTGGGCGGCAGCGGCAGGATTTCTTGTTGCGATACCGGTGTCGATGTGGATCGCCAAGCGCATTCTCGCGCAGGATCGCAAGCAGGTCTAAACCAAGCCCGAGCGTCTTCGGCGATCCGGATTGCAGAGATTCACAAGCCGCGGCGACGCCGATGGCGCGGGGGAACCTCGCACCTTGCATCAGTCTGTCGTCGGGGCGAACCCACCCGTCTGCCGCAACGCCTCGCCCAGCACGATTGCGGCCGCCACGGCAACATTGAGGGAACGCAGTCCCGGCCGCATGGGGATGCGGACGGCCGCATCGACTTGGGCGCGAACCTCGTCGGGAACGCCGGCACTTTCCCTGCCCAGCACCAGGATGTCCGAAGCGCCGAACGCGAATGAAATGTGGGTGCGGTTGGCACGAGCCGAGAGAAGCACGAGGCGGCCGGGCTGCGGGCACTGGCGGAGCCAACACAAAAAGTCCGCCCAGCATATGTGGCGTGTCAGGTTCACATGAGGGAGGTAGTCCAACCCGGCGCGCTTGAGCGCCCGGTCGCTCATATCGAACCCTGCTGGACCTATGATGTCCACAGGCGTCTGCAAACACGCCGCCATCCGCAGGATCGTCCCGGTGTTCTGAGGGATATCGGGCTGATAGAGGGCCAGACGCATGTGGGACCGTACCAATCAATTGCGGCTCCTTGAGATGGCGTCCGACAGCAAACGGTCGTCGCCGCTGTTGACGGGTGCGGCCAAACGCTGCAAGTCCTCTCGCCGCAAACCAGGAGCGCCCGCATCACAGTATAAGAGGCACCCGAATTCACTGCGCAAGCCGCTTGGCGGCGCAGCAGAGACGAGGACGATCGCTCACTTCGGGCCCCCTGTTCGGGATGACGAAACGGCGATCTCGGGCACCCGGAGACCCCTTGGGCATCCGTGGCAAGAAATGGAGGACGGACGTGGCTGCGACTGCAGACGAGCCCAATCGCAGGGACATTCTGATCATAGCTGGCAACGCATTTGCCGCCGTGGGTGCCGCTGTCACCATGTGGCCATTCATCGCCCAAATGAATCCGGACCGTAGCGCCCAGGCGCTCGCCTCGATCGAGATCGATCTTTCCCCCGTCAAAGAAGGGCAGGCCATCACGGCGATGTGGCGCGGCAAGCCGATCTTCATTCGTCACCGCACGAAAGAAGAAATCGCGCGCGCCATCGCTGAAGACACGGCTGCACTGCCCGATTCCAGCGCGCGGAATTTGTCCATGCCAGAATCGACACCTGCGCTTGACAAGAACCGCACGAAACCGGGCCATGAACAGTGGCTCATTCTCGTCGGGATCTGCACGCATCTGGGCTGTATCCCGAAGGGTCAGGCGCTTGGGGACAACAAAGGCGAGTTTGGTGGCTGGTTCTGCCCCTGCCACGGATCACACTACGATACGTCGGGCCGGATCCGCAAAGGACCCGCGCCGCGCAATCTCGATGTCCCGCCGTACGAGTTCGTCGGCGATACCATGATCAAGATCGGCTAAGGGGGAAGCCATGTCGGCTCACGAGTCGAACTATCAACCGACGACACGCTGGGGCAAGTGGTGGGACGAGCGCTTGCCGGTCGCGCGACTGATGCATGGCCAGTTCGTCGAATTCCCAACCCCGCGCAACCTCAACTATGCGTGGACGTTTGGCGGCATACTGACATTCTGCCTCGTGGCGCAGATTGTAACCGGAATCGTTCTGGCCATGCATTACGTCGCCAGCGCCGAGGATGCCTTCAACTCCGTTGATCATATCCGGCGCAACGTGAACTACGGCTGGCTCATTCAGCCGATGCATGCTGTCGGCGCGTCGATGTTCTTCATCGCCGTGTACATCCACATCTTCCGCGGGCTCTACTATGGGTCCTACAAGGCCCCGCGCGAAGTGCTCTGGATTCTCGGCGTGTTCATCCTCCTTGCGATGATGGCCACAGCCTTCATGGGCTATGCGCTGCCCTGGGGTCAAATGAGCTTCTGGGGCGTGACCGTGATCACCAACCTATTCTCAGCGCTCGATAGCGTATGGGCGGGTCTGGGCACGGCCATCACGGAGTGGCTGTGGGGCGGCTATGCGGTGACGGGCGTAACACTGAATCGCTTCTTCTCGCTCCATTACCTTCTGCCCTTCGTGATCTTCGGCCTCGTCATCCTGCACATCTGGGCGCTGCATGTGGCCGGCCAGAACAACCCGACTGGCCTCGACATCAAGTCGAAAGCGGACACCGTGCCAATGTATCCCTACGCTGTGGCCAAGGATGCCGTCGGCCTCTTCGCCTTTCTGATCGTCTTCGCTTGGTTCTTGTTTTTCCTGCCGAACTATCTTGGCCATGCGGATAACTACGTTCCCGCCAACCCACTCGTGACCCCGCCTCACATCGTGCCGGAATGGTACTTCCTGCCGTTCTACGCCATCCTACGCGCAATTCCCTCCAAGCTCGGCGGAGTCATCGCGATGTTCGCGGCCGTATTGATTCTGCTGTTTGTGCCGTGGCTCGACACCAGCCGCGTGCGCTCAGCGAAGTATCGCCCCATTTACAAATGGTTCTTCTGGTTCTTCGTCTTTACCTGCGTCGCGCTCGGCTGGCTCGGTTCCAAACCGGCAGAACAGCCCTACGTTGCATGGGCGCAATTCTTCACCTTCGCCTACTTCGCCTACTTCCTGATCGTTCTTCCCATCCTTGGGTTGATCGAGACCCCACGCCCATTGCCGAAATCAATCTCGGAGTCGGTGTTAGGGTCTGGGGGAGGCGCGACCGCCATACCCGCGGGCGCAGCAGCTGCACCTGAGAAACGATGAGGGCTCGTGACATGAGAACATCTCGAATGAGCCAAAGAGCGTGCATGGCGGCCATGCTGCTTGCACTTGGCGCAGTCAGCTCAACCGCCTTCGCGGCCGGCGGCGCGATTGAAATTGAGCGTCAGTCTTGGAGCTTTGCCGGCCTCAGAGGACAGTACGACAAGGCCCAGCTCCAGCGCGGGTTCCAGGTGTACAAAGAAGTCTGTTCGAATTGTCATGGGCTCGCGCGCGTGGCATGGCGAAATCTTGTCGAGAAGGGCGGACCCGAATTTCCCGAGGAGGCCGTCAAAGCTCTCGCTGCGCAATGGCCCAACAAAATCATCGATGGCCCGAACGACCAAGGTGAAATGTTCGAGCGTGAACCTGGTCTTCCCGACCCGATCCTTGGCCCTTATCGCAACGAACAGGCTGCACGTGCGGCCCAGAACGGCGCATACCCACTCGATCTGTCACTCATCGCGCGGGCCCGTAACCCCGAATACACCGGCAGCGTTTTCGCTCACCCCACGCACATGGTCGGGGACATTCTCTCGGGCTACGAGGAAGGTGGGGTCGATTACATCTATGCGCTGTTGACGGGATACACCGAGGTTCCATCCTATCAACGCACCGCCGAAGGACGGCTCGTCCCCACAGGTACGGCCGGCGCGACCGGCGACGCGGAGAGCTGCATCGCTGTCCATAAGGGTGAGGATGGCAAACCAGACGAATGCGTGGGACTGGCCGAGGGCATGTCCTACAATAAGGCGTTCCCTGGCCACCAGATCGCCATGCCGGCAATCCTCGCCGACGGTGCCGTCAGCTACATCAAGGGACCCGATGGCAAACCGCAAGTGCCGGAAACGCTCGACCAGCACGCGCGCGATGTCGCCGCCTTCCTTGCTTGGGCTGCCGAGCCGCATCTCAATCAGCGCAAGGCGACGGGCTGGCAAGTGATGCTCTATCTGCTGATCACGACGGTCTTGCTCTATCTCGGCAAGAAGCGGCTGTGGGCGCGCGTTGGCCACTGATCATACACCTTGCGTCCGCATGCCTGATCTCATTCTATCCGGTTGCCGGTTTCCGGCAGCCGGTTTTCTTTTAATCGAAGGGTCGCGGGGATGACGGAAACGATACTGGGCATTGTCGGCGGCAGTGGCTTTTACAATTTGGCGGGCCTTTCCGATCCCCATTGGAAGGCCATCGCCTCACCCTGGGGCGCCCCATCGGACTCCATCCTGTTCGCTGAACTGGAAGGCTTACCGATCCGCTTCTTGCCGCGACACGGTCGAGGACATCGTGTTCCGCCGTCGGCGATCAACTATCGCGCGAACATCGATGCACTGAAACGCTCCGGGGTGACGGATCTGGTCTCGATATCCGCGTGCGGCTCTCTCAGAGAAGAGTATCCGCCGGGGCACTTCGTCGTCGTCGACCAGTTCATCGACCGTACGTTCGCGCGGGAGAAATCCTTTTTTGGACCGGGCCTCGTCGCCCATGTTTCAGTTGCCGATCCCGTCTCTCCGCTCCTGGCTTGGG
>JAKALI010000508.1 GCA_021813195.1 Pseudomonadota bacterium | reverse complement strand
CCGGATCTGGCGGTGTTATAGTTTGGCAAAATCTTGGCCGGATGATCGCTGGGCGGGCCCTCGGCACAACACCTGTCATGCCTGCGACGTAGAGCTAGCCGGGCAACGATGAACATTCCACTACATGGCGGCTACAACCCAGCTGAAGGACAGCCCGAACGCCGTGGCGCGTCCGAACACAAATGATCGCGTTTGAGCACACCCTTGGCGACGAACTCACCGTCGCACATTGGCGAGCCCTTTGTGCAACCCTGGCGGAGGCACATATAACCGCTGAAACATGTTTATGCCGCCGATTGCGCAAAGCCCGCTCGGGGGATTGGGATCGGCGCCTGGAATCCGCCCTCGGGCTGGACAGCGCCCGGGCTCAAGCGGCACAAGGGCGAAGCCTGCGTGTATGTGGTCGTCTTCGGATCGGCTCGGGTTGGAGTTTTGTCATCGATGCGATATCTGGCCAACACGGCCGCCGTTTTCGCGATTGGAGTTGGTGTCCTGTCCTGCCAATCAGCTACATGGGCGGGAGATGACGCCCCGGGGCACGGTTATCAATCCTGCCAAACCACGGACGAAGCGACATTTCGTGCGGCCGTCGAAGCGATCACGATCGATTCCTTGAAGCGTGGCGTCGCCAAACTCGATTACGCGTCTGCCGTCGGCGACGAATGGCGCAGGCTGGACATGGGCCGCTTGATCGACACAGAAGTCGATAAAGCCGTCGCCGCTGTCCGCGATGAGTCCAGCTGGGGCGATCTGATCCAGTCACTCGGCAGCGAAGAGAAGGCCACGGCTTTAACGACGGCCGTCGCCGAGCGGGTTTTTCGTTCTGACGCCATGAAGACGGCGATCGAGCAACTTGCTAATGGCGTTGGTCGCGGTTTGGCGGGGGGCATGGAAATTGCCACGTCCGATGCGGTTGGGCCAGCCAAGGCCTGTTTGGAGGCGTTCCTCGGGCCACGATACGGCTCGACTGTTGCCGGCGTCGTAACCGGGCGGGCGGGCCAGGAGTTCGCGCTCGATGCGGAGAAGGCTGGCGTTGGGGTCTCCGCGGGCAGTGTCCTGCGCCAGTCTGGAGACGGCATTACCGGCGCGGCCATCCTGGTCATGAGGCGTCAACTCGCCAACATGGCCCAACGCATCGGAACACGTATTGCTGGCAGCATCCTCTCCCGTCTGGTCTCGGTTGTGGCGGGTGGCGTCGGCGTTGTCCTCATCGCAAAGGATGTCTGGGACCTGCGGCACGGCGTGTTGCCGATCATCGCCGGAGAGATGAAATCGGAGGCGACCAAATCGAAGGTCAAGGCAGAACTCGCCAGCACGATGTCGGAGCAGATCGCGCTTCAGATGTCCGACCTTGGCAAGGAAGCGGCCGGGCGCATTGTGGCGATCTGGCGCGATTTCCGTGCTGCTCATGCCAAAGTCCTCGACTTGGCGGAACGCCAGAGTGAGTTCCGTGCTTTCTTGGATCGCGCGCGGCCGGAGGCCTTGCCGCGCCTCGACGAAGTCACCGCCCTCGTTCTGGCCCGCGAGGGAGAAAGCGGCGTTCTTGGGCGTTTGGCCGACGGCACTCTGGACGAAGCCGTCAGCCGCCTGCCAGAAACCGCGATGGAGATCGCTCGCCAGAGCCGCTCGATTGGCGAAGCTTTGGAATGGAACAGCCTCGCGGGACCCTACATCGACAAAGTTTTGGAACTGGAATTGTTCCGCCGATCGAAGCCCACCGACTACACGCGCTATGGCCTGTCTCGTCTTGTTGAGATCGGCGATCCCGTTGCTGTTAAGCGCCTCGCCGCCCTGGATGCGAAGTCCCGCGATGTGCTCTTCGAACTCGACCCGGTCGAACTGAAATCAGCGGCGCGGGCTTTTGACGAGCCCAAACTGACCGCGCTTGCCGGCTACATGGCAGGGCTTGCGCCCGAACCGCGCGAGCGCCTCATCCAAATTGTGGCCGCTTCGCCCGAGGTTCTCGCCACGCTCGCCTCGAAGCGCGTGCGTTCCGCCATCCTTGCGAGTCGCGATCAGGCCGCCGCGCTCGACATGATGCTGAGACCTGGCGCTGCGAGTGATCTCGATACCGTGCTGAACGACGTACGCCTGGCGTGGGAACGGCAGATTGATCCAGAATTGATTTGGCATCGTCACCCCATTCTTGTCGGCGCGTTCGTCGTTGTGCTGCTGGTGATGCTGGTCCTCTTGCGCCGCCTATTTTATCGGCCCGCGCGGGCCCGACCCGCCAAGCCCGGGACGGCTGCGTGAGCCAATAGGCGTTCCGGCGAACTCCCCTCGCTGACAGTGCGTCGCGTCAACTCCCGCGGGCGAACGGATTCCTCCACAGTGTTGTACGCTCGCCCATTCCATCACAGGCTCTGCCTGCTATAAGCGCGTCCAGGATTGGGGACCGGGCTCGGATGGAGGAAGGCTAATGGCGGCACGCCGGTTCTCGCGCACGGAAGGAGACACGACGATGGGTTTGAAGGCACCGGGTCTACTCACATTCATGGCTTCGGTCCTGCTGACCGTCGCCGTTCTGTTCACGATCTTCTTCAAGGCTGACATCCCGCTCCTGAAGGAAGCTGGTGGGTTCTGGGCCCTTTTGCTGGCCCAGGTTATCCTCATTCTTGGCTGCACGATGCGCGGACTATGAGTGCGGGAGCGTCGCCGTTGCGATGACCCATCGCCGTGTCCGTGCCGACGCTGCAATGCAAAACAACGAACTCGCGATCGCGCGTCCACAGCGCGCCTAAAATTTGGGCGCGCTTTCTCCCATTTGTGCGTCAAGTTCGAATGTCCTCAAGGGCATGTGCGCTACTGTCGCGCGACAGTGCGTGGCCTCGACGCATCGCAGCGTCCGGGCATTCTGACGGCGATGAAAGACTTCGTGATTCACAGGCTCGTTTCACCGCGCATCCGTCGTTTCGGACGTGAGATTGCATTCGCGTGTGTCATCACGCTCATAGCTGTTTTGGCCGTGCTGTATGTGCGCGATCCGATCGAATTGACAGCTGTCCAAGTTCCCCCCGCTGAACTCCAGCGCGTCGCCCAGTAGGCCGATGATCGAGGCGGCGCTCAACGGATCGAGGAAACCGTTCCATCAGCGCCCGGCGAGTGGCAACGCCCGCATCAAGCCTCGTACCGAGTTGCCAAGAAATACCGCTTCGGCGGTGTCGAGGTCGGCAGGCTGAAGGGTCTGTTCGATGGCCCGGCCGGATGCCAGAAGCTCGGCACGCAATACGCCGGGCAGCAGCCCGGCTGGAAGTGGCGGTGTCAATAATGTCCCGTCACGCTCCACGAAAATGTTCGTGCGACTGCCCTCTGCCAATTCGCCGCGCTCGTTGAGGTAGATGACTTCATCGGCTCCCATTGTTTCATTGTAGTGCTTCCACTCCTGATCATAAAGTTCGCGCCGTGTCGTCTTGTGGAACAGGAACGAGTCGGAGCTGTCGAGGCGCGTCGGTGAGATCACGTAGCGCAGGACGGCGGATGGATCGGCGGGGGGCATCACAGCCGTGGTGATGGAAATCCGGCCATCTTCGGCAAGCAGCAGCCTCACCCGTAGGCGTTCTGCCTCACTGTCAGCAACGGCACGCTCCAAAGTCTGGCGTGCCGCATCAAGATCCAACGCGAACGAAAAATATCGCGCAGAGGTGGCCAGCCGGTCCAAATGGCGATCGAGCAAATAATACCCTTTTGCGCGTTCCCACAGGAGCGTTTCAATCAGTTCAAATGACGTCGGCGGATCGGTGAGAAATTTTAGCTTCAACAGGCACTCATCGTATTCCTTGGCGCCTTCTGAGTCATAGACGACCCCAGATCCGATTCCCATTTCGCCCGTGCCGTCGCGAAAGATGACCGGTGTGCGGATGGCCACGTTGAAGCGGGCGGATCGATCTGGCGCGATCATCCCGATCGCGCCGCAATAGACGCCACGCGGTTCCGTCTCGTATTCGGCAATGAGCTCCATGGCGCGGATTTTTGGCGCGCCAATCACTGAGCCCGGCGGAAAAATCGCGCGGAAGACATCCAGCAGGGTAATGCCCTCTTTCAATGTAGCCGCGACGCCGGAGGTCATCTGATGCAACGTGCGGAACGTCTCGACGGTGAACAGATCCGTAACTTCGACGCTGCCAATCTCCGAGATGCGACCGATGTCGTTGCGCATCAGATCGACGATCATCAGGTT
>JAKALI010000507.1 GCA_021813195.1 Pseudomonadota bacterium | reverse complement strand
GACCGGCGCCGTCCCTCACGTCCAACCACTAAATCTCGTCAAACCTGAGTCAACGGGATAAGCCACAGCAGGATGGGCACATTGCAGTCTGGAAACGAAGCAGAGGGTGACAAGGGAAAGCGGCCACATTGCAAATTCGAGCGGGCAACCTTGCTGATCAATGCGGTCCTCTGTGTTGCCACGATAGCTGCCGCTGGCTTCGCTGGGTATGCGGCCATCATCTTTTCGCGACAGTTGTCTGCGATGCAGAAAGCTAACAAGGCCAGCGACGCTCATTTTGTTACCGATGAACGGGCGTGGCTCAAAGTTGAACCAACCCCAGAACCTGTTTACGTTGATAAACATGGAAAGGTAATTGACACTCATGCGGTTGATTTGGCCGTTACCAATACAGGCAAAACACCAGCTCTGTTTATGCATATAGATTTTGGCGTCATCGACGCTCACGTTCACGATGCAGCGACTGAACTTCGAAAACATTGTGACCGATGGACTAGCGCTTGGGGGACTGAACAGCCCGAAAACGGAACGACTATTTTTCCCGGCCAAATAGATACTCTTCCGGTAGGGGTAGATGTTGATCCTAAGGAAGCTGCGGCGGCCAAAGCCGTTTGGTCCAAGGCCAGAAAAAATGGACCGCCAAGATTTGCTTATCTGGGAGGCCCGGCTAAGTATGTTTCTCTTGCCAATCTCGACTTCCCGGGACCTGAGCCAAGATTCTTCGGGTGCATCGTATATAAGACCGTGTTTGGCAGCGAGTGGCACGAAACTCGGTTCATTTACGACATTAGCAAGAGATCGGTCATACCAAAGAGCTGGAAAAAACGTCTCAGTAATTGGAATGCTTGGGTCGATATGACCGACGAACACGCATATGTGGCCAATTGACAGTTGCCTTTGATGATCTGCCAAGGGTGCGAGGGCAGGGCTGTTCAACGCTCTGCACAGAAGTTCATCGAGAAGAAAGATTTGAGGCCTCCGAGCGCCGCGGCGTAGCGATCTTGAGCGATGGTGTCGGATTGATTGATCCGCAAGATATTGTAGGCGAAGCTGCGCATTCTCGCGAAGACGCCGGGATTTCGCCGGATGCGGGAGGCGTCTTCGCGGAGCGTGACATCCCGTGTGTAGTGGAGCTTATTCTCTATTAGCCAGTGCGTGCGAATGGCGTCTGCCGCCTGGTTTGCGTCGATGGCGCGGTTGGACAGGTAGAATGAGGTTTCCACCGAGGTTTTCCAAAGGCCGGTGGCGGGTTGGAATGCATGGACCGAGCGCTCAACCCGAATGATGGCGGCGACATAAGGCTCCCACGGCGTTCCGACGATCGCCGGAGAGGCATCGAACACGGCAATGCGCCGGGTTTCGTGGCGATTGCGCCTTTTCGCATCGACGGTTTCGACCTCGGAAAGAGGCTGTGCCCTGGCGCAAGCGACCACGACCGCTTGATGCAAGCTCGGCTGGTTGTCCTTGAGTTGAACGATCAGATGCGCGTTCGCTGCCGCCGCGGCGTCGAAGGTTTTTTTTACAATGCATCGCGTCGCACGTGACGATATGGTCCGCTACGTCGAGTTCTTCCAACAGCTTTTGCACGGCGGGGATTTCGTTGGATTTTTCGTCGATCTCGATATGCGCCAGCACCAGCGCCGTGTCGACGGCGAACGCGCTGAGCACCTGTCTTGCCTTGATGTCATTGAAGCTATCGAAACTGCCCTTGAGCGCCTTGCCATCGAACGCCACGACACGCGTGCCGAGACCGGCCCCGGCCCGGTTCAGGTTGGCTGCATGTTCGCGAAAGACCTTTTCAACATCCGTCGCGCGCAGCCCCTGCAAAATATACCGGATCGCAGTGTGCGCGGGCGGCCTCTTCCAGCCGATCTTGAAGGCTTTGTTCAGCTTTCGTCGGTGGATTTTGATGAAGGTGCAGATGCCGCGATACGAGTTGGCGCCGCTCACAACCGCCAAAATGGAAAACAGCAAGATGTGTGGCAGTTGATAAAGTTTGCCTTCGGCCCGCCGCGGGTCGGGGATTGTCGCGAGGAGCGAAAGGAAACGTTCGAACGATTTCAAGGCAACCTCCGAATGATTCGGTCGCCTCACATAGATTCAGAACTTCTCGTCCGGAGGAATCCCCCATTCCCCGTTGCACATCAAATCGTTAAGCCATGTTGCATCGCGGACTCAATTTAGAGCGTTGAACAGCCCTGCCCCCCCTCGCCTCGCTAAGCATGAATATAAATGGATTCTCTACCGACCGCTCCCTGACAATCGGAAGACATGCTGCGATTTGCACATCGGCACCATTTGCCACGCTCAGGTGACATCATCTGTTCCCCCCAAGCGGCAGAGGGGATTGGCAACGGAGCCGGCTGAGCGTATCTGTCGCCAGGGTAATGACGGGTGACAACATGGGGCGGTCAGGCTACTTCGTCATAGGGGCGCTTCTCGCCTCGTTGATGATCGCCGTTGCGATTTCTTACATCTGCACAGTTCTCGACTCTTTTTCGGAAGCCAAATCCGATGACGAGTTCAAGCAGTCAATTGGAGGACATGAGGGTGTAAAGGAGGGCGCTTACTCCGGTGCAAAACTGACGGACGAGGATTTTGCACACCCGGACGAGGCCAAGAGCGAAAAGCGCGACGGCTGATTGCATCCGTATTTCTTATCGACAGCCCGTCCGTCAGGCGCGACTTGTGATTGACACCGCGCCTTCATCAGGGGGCACCGGCCGCTGATTTAAGCAGTCCCTTCAGCCACGGGCTTCATTGGGCGCTGAAAATGTACCAAAGTGCCGTGGCCCTATGAGTGAGTCCGTCCATCCGAGGAAAGGTTGGTTCATGCTTCGTGATCGCAAAGCAACGCGCGTCACCGCTGTAGCGCTATTACTATCGGCCGTTTCGGCCTCGCCGTCTCTTGCCAGCGGGAGCAAGAACCAAGAACTCGCCGATGCGGGCAAGATCGTGGCTGTGGCACTGCCGATCGCGGCAGGCAGCATCTCAATGTACAAGGACGACTGGGTTGGCGTGGTGCAACTCATTGCCGTGACCGGGCTCACGGGCGCCACTGCCTTCGGCCTCAAGCAGGTGGTGCGCGAAAGGCGCCCGGACGGATCGGACTGGAAGTCTTTCCCTTCCGATCAATCGGCTCTGGGCTTTGCACCGGCAGCGTATCTGTGGGATCGTTATGGCTGGGAATACGGCCTGCCGGCCTATGCGGCCGCGGGTTTTGTGGGCTACGCGCGCGTCGCCAGCGACCGGCATCATTGGTGGGACGTGGCGGCGAGCGCGGGCATCGCCTGGCTCTATAGCCGGCTGCTCACTTCCGAGTATCACCCGCCGCAGAACTTCTATACCGGCGCCTACGTGACGCCCCACTCCGCCTACGTGACCGTGAATTATAGATTCTAGGTTATGGGGCAGCATTGCATGGGTGGATAGCTGGCTGGCGCCCGTTCGGGCGCTGGAAGGGCCAGCGGTCCTCGCCGTGCGGCTCGTTCCTTCGGAGAAGGGATGCGCTGTTCGGCACCTTGAAGGTTGGTGCGGGCGGAAAGACTTGAACCGCCATGCCATAAGGCGTTCGGTTCTCAGCCGAGTGCGTCTACCATCTGGTCGAGAACTGCATCCAACGTCTCAAGGAATGGCGCCGCATCGCCACGCGTTATTACAAACCAACAGCAGCTTTGCCGCTTTCATCAACCTCTTGGCTGCCATGCGCGCTATAACATGAATTTCTACAAACTCTGGTGCCGCACCGCCTGTGGCACGAATACGTATGCAAACCATCGCGCCGCGCGGATAAACGCTCAAATTGGCGGTGCGCCGGTGCTAGCGTTCACACCCCGACACGACGCCATCACTGGATGCGAAAAGGGCCCGATATGCACGCAACGACACGCAAGTTGGCGACCTTCGCGCTCGGCGCGATCCTGCTCGCCGGGTTCGGTGCGCGCGTGCAAGCTGATTCCACGGCTAACGGTCCCTGGTGGCGAGGCGCCATCATCTACGAAATCTACCCCCGGAGTTTTCAGGATTCTAACGGTGACGGTGTCGGCGACCTCAACGGCATCACCTCACGGCTCGATTATATAAAGTCGCTTGGCGTCGACGCCATCTGGCTGACGCCCATCTACCCTTCGCCGCAGGTCGACTTCGGCTACGACATTTCGAACTATGAGGCCATCGAC
>JAKALI010000506.1 GCA_021813195.1 Pseudomonadota bacterium | reverse complement strand
TGTCTCCTCGTCAAGGTAACACCTGAGCAGGAAATCACTGGGTCATTACATGTGAGCCGCAGCGCGGCATGCTCGGCGTGGATGACTCAAATCGGCCCAGAGCAGACATTCACACGTGCGGTACTTTGCTCATTGACCCTTCCAATTAATCCAAGACTTCCATGTCTTTTGCAGAAGGACCGAAGAAGGAAAATCCCAGAGTTAGCGCGACTCGCTTACCGATCTGCGGCAATTCAACTCCACCGCGCATCGACTGTGCATTGAAGTAACAACTAATACCTTGTGCGTCGAGCGTGACGAAACCGAAGGAGTCCCGCCTATTAGTGATGGCGCCATTGAAGCGGCGCAGGTCGCCGCTTTCGTGGCGCACATCCTCTTTTACTTGGCTCTTGATTTCGAACGGAACGGCGGCGTTTTTCAGGTGCTCGTAGAACGGCTTAGCATCTTGATGGCGACCGGCCAGCGTTAACTGGCGGGCATACAGCAACTGCGCGCGGTAATTCTTGTCCCCCTTCGTGAACGATCGTTGGTAATAGCTCAGCAACATCTCTGGCCTTGTAGTATCAACAGACGGGTCCAATGCGCGCAGAAGCTCTGCGAAATCAAAATTGAGGTCTCGGCTGCCGGGATTATGCTCAAGAGCTTGACGCAGCACTTCTTTTGCCTCTGGCAGCTTGCCTCTCGCCTTGAGAACAATCGCGTAACGCTTTGCAATGAGCTGGCTACGCGTGTTTGACTCGAATGCACGATGAAGGGCGCGCTCTGCTCGTTCGTCGTTTTCTAAAAGGTGGGCGAGACTTGCTTCTTCCGCGAGGAGATGCCCATCGCCGGGGAACCGCTGAAGACCTGACCTAATGGCCTCTTCTGCTGACTTGATAGCTTCGCTAACTACATCCGACGACAGAGTGCTGCTTTCTTCATGGTCCAGTGCATCGCTCAGCGCTTGAATCTGTGCCTTCGCAATGGTGTGAAATGCGTACGACCCATTGGCCGTTGCCAGCAATGGCTGCGCTTTGCGGATGGCCTCAAGCCGCCATGCAGAGCGTTCGAGGGGGTCAGTTGAAAGCTTGGACCGAGTAAGTGCTAACTCGGCGAGAGAGTGTTTAATAGTGCGGTCTGTTGGGGCGAGCTCTTGGGCAGTCAGAAGGGCTTCTTCGGCAGCGCGCAGGGCGCCGACATCTCCTGCGAGACGCTTTAGATAGATGCCTTTTTGGTGGTAAATGTGCGGCTCATCGCCGAGCGCATCCACCGCCAAATCGAAGATGGCGATGCCCCGAGTCGTGTCCGGAAACGCATCGGCCAACTTATTCCCCCGCAATAGGTCGCCGATGATTCGGCGGTCATACGAATAAGCGGGATTGAGTCGGGTGATGAATTTCGCATGGTTGTCGAACCGCTCTGCCGCGGTTTTGAAAACCTGTTCGTACAGAATCTCTGCGATGTAGGGATGCCGCGCGCGGTATATCCAGTCCCCGCTGCGTTCGTCAATTTGGAGAGAGACAACCTGTTCCAAGGGGCGAAAGAAGCGCTCTTGGAACGATTCAAAGCCTATCCCGTGTACCCGCGAAATGAGGCCGGCGCGCACTGGTGAGCCAAAACGATGTAAAGCGCAGATGTCTGCATACAAAAGCTGCGCTTCGGGAGGTGCAATCTTCTGGTACTCATCAAAGATGATGTCTCTGAATTGAGCATTACGAGTAGCTTCATGCAGCGCAACAAGCAACTGGCGCCCGTATACCTCGTTGAATTCCCTGACCCGCTCTTCGTGGGAGAGGCATTTCAGCTCGCCGAGGCAATCGTTCAGCTCAAGCTGCGCGATAAGGTCGTCGGTCTCTTTGCGGGTGAGGTATTTCAGTTCGTACTCTGCGGTGACGATGCTCTCAAGATTCTGAGCGCGAACGTTCCATTCGTTGAATCTCCCACCGCCGATGATCACAAGGGGGCTTTTGTACCGCTTCGCCGCTGCGATGATGTCCGACACGCTATCAGACACCAGCGTGATGTCATCAACGACCAAGAACACAGGTTCTTTCGCTAGTGCGAGGAGTTCTTGGACAGCCTGAATGTTCACGTAGCCCGTGCTTGGCACGTAGAGAACAAGCTTTGACAGACGTTTCGCTGCATCCCATGCAATTCGTCTGAGAGCAACGCTCTTGCCCGCGCCAGCATGCGCTTTCAGTACGACGAGCCGTGGGCCAGAGATCTGACCAGTAACAGCGACTTGCTCTTGAAGTATCGCCTGAGTGACTGGGCGCGCGACGTCAAGCTCCTCCTCGATTGGGTACCAACCCAAATCGAAGCCATTAAAGAACTTGGAAGCGCTGCACGTTGGTGATGTGGTGCCCGAATGCACGTGCTCTGCACCGCTCGTCAAATAATTTTTAAGCTCGGTGCTTTCTTGGCGGCTGCTAGCGATGAACTTTGTGAGAGAACTTTGAGTTGAGCTTCGTACGAGACCCAAAGCGCGAGTCGTTTGCGAAATGGCGCCGTCAACTTCGGCAAGGAAATTTTCAAACGTCGAGTCAATGAGTGTAAAACGGCGCTCGGCCCAGTAGCGTTCCTCTACCTCGAGCACACCTTTTTTGACGATGTAGTGGCGCATCCGAGCGTCACCATCGCGAACAATTTCGTCAACAAGTTGGCGTAGGTTGTAATCCCGCAAACTGTAGCCGGCGAACACCAAGGTCTTAGTCTTAGCCCACTCCAAGAATTGCGCGAACTGCGCGGCCCGGCCCTCTTTGTGTCTCAGAATGCGTTCGGTGCTGTAGACCATTCCAGGGTGGACTTGTTCGAACGCGGTTATGCACCCGTGAAGCTTCAGGTACAGGACGTCGTCCTTTGATAGGCGGTCCATGAAGTCCGGCTCGTCATGGACCAGAGGTCGCAACTGCTGAAGTCGGGAGGGAGCTTGGCTATAGGCCCGCTCTACAACAAGATCAAAGTTGGTCGTTGCCAGGCCGGCCCATTGAAACGTCGGAATCTTCTTGTGGAAATTCGCCGGCTGGAATGGGTCAAGTACGTCACGGATGAATTTCTGAAGCTGGCGCCCAGATTTCGCTGTGGTCGCGTAGTCGCAGGTTTGGACGAAGTCTAAGTCCGCATAGGTTGAGTCCAAGAACTTGTCGCATATGAGTTTGCCAAGCCCCCCTGTGTCCGGAATCTGGCGGCCTTCCTCATCCTTGGCGCCAAGAGACGCGCCAGCTCCAAGAAATAGGACGGCTCTGCCCGCCTTGATTTCAGCAATCAGGTTCTCATCGATTGGCATCGTGTCGTCGCAGTTGGTCTTCCAGTACCCTCATCTTATCGGCGACGAGCCGTGGCAGGACAGAGGCTCGGCTTGTCGGTACGCAAATGAACCAATCGAAGGGCCGCTTTGGGTCGTTCTCAGCCTTTCCCAACCTATCGGCAGATGGGCAGGGTTCGCGGGCTCGGAAGCTGGCACCGGCTCCCCACCCGAAGCGGCGGGCCGTCGCTGGCTTGACGCCACGCTGGCCGGCCAGAACCGTGAACCCGAAGTCGTGCCCTACGAACGCGCCCGGCAATGGCGTTCGATGTACTGCCGGTGCGTGGGCATGGCCTGCACGGCCTCGGCGATGACGCGGCGCAGGCTGCCGAGCATTCGCGGCGCATCGACGTCGCTGCGCAGGTCGACCAGCGGATCGTAGCGCTCGGGCCAGACCTCCTGGCCGGTGAGCACCGCCAGCCAGTTCGGGTTCTGGAACAGCTCCAGGTTCTCGGCGACGATGCGGCCGTGGCGGCGGAAATGGTCGATCTTGTATTGCAGCGTGTCCGGAATCGGCATGCTGCGGGTGTATCGCCACAGCGGCGCGTCGTCACGCTGCGTCGCGTGGTAGTGCAGGATCAGGAAATCGCGGATGCGCTCGTATTCCGTATGCGTGATGCGGTTGTATTCCTGCGCCGTGATCGGATCGAAGTCGCGATCCGGGAACAGGGCCAGCAGGCGGGTGACCGCCGACTGGATCAGGTGGATGCTGGTCGATTCCAGCGGCTCCATGAAGCCCGCGGCCAGGCCGATGGCGACGCAGTTGCGGTTCCAGAACTGCCTGCGCCGCCCGGCGCTGAAACGCAGGAACCGGGGTTCGGCCAGCGGCGTGCCTTCGAGGTGGTCGAGCAGCACCTGCGCGGCCTCGTCGTCGCCGATGAACCGGCTGCAGTAGACGTGGCCGTTG
>JAKALI010000505.1 GCA_021813195.1 Pseudomonadota bacterium | reverse complement strand
TCGATTAGGAAGTCGTCATGCTTGCGTACGATTTCGACGATCTCGTCGCGTCGTTCGTTGGGCATGATCGAGCCGGTCGGCGTCTGCAAGGTTGGCATGCAATAAACGACGCGCGCCCCAGTCTCGCGGAAGGAACGATCAAGCTGTTCGGGCACTAATCCGTGCGCGTCCATCAGAACACCGCGCAGCCGGTAGTCTTCATGGCCGGCGAGTGCGCTCATGCCGGAATAAGTAAGGTTTTCCGCCAGGACAGTGTCACCCGCATGTGCCACCAGACCGAGCGCGATCGAGATCGCATGCTGGGCGCCATGCGTGACGAACAGGCCGTCGGGCGATGTCGGCAAGGCATAGCGGCTGAGCCAGCCAGCAATCGTTGAGCGGTGCCGCTCGCTGCCTTGATGGGGCAGATAGCCGAGCAGTTCTTTCAGCGTGGGCCCGCCCACAATTGCGGCCAAGGCTTGTGCAATCAAGACATCCTCGCCGGTCGCCGGCGGGACGTTGAGGGCGAGATTGAGCCGGAGCTTCTGCTCCGCGCTCGACAGCTTGGCATGCGAGAGCACATCGCGGACGAAGGTGCCGCGGCCGACCTCCCCGGAGATCAGCCCGCGCTTTTCCGCTTCGTCATAGGCCTTGGATACGGTGCCGACGCTGAGCCCGAGCCGCTCGGCCATGTCGCGATGGGGCAACAGACGGGAGCCGGGCGCAAGCACGCCGTTCGCAATATCGTGCTCGATGGCCGCCACGATCTGCAAATAGCGCGGGCCGTCGTTGCCGATGCTGGTAGGAATCCACTCGATGGCCATTTCCTCTCCCCGGGCCTCACTAGGTCAATTTTTGGATTGTAGCAATACACTAAGCGCCCGGATGCGTTGATATAGCGCATAATACCGTTGGATGGACCAGAATATGGGTCAATTCAGCGCTGCGGCCTAAAGATGCGATGTATTATATCGCAATGCACTAAGAGTACTTCGCATCGCATCATAATTGATATGGTGCGCTCGCGTCGCGCCCACGGCGTTTATCCGGCGCGCAAGAACTCGACCGCCTCGCGGCCGGCAATACGGCCGAACACAAACGCACGCATCACCGACACCGCATTCGGCGCCGTCGCGTAGAAATGGCCGGTGGTCTCCCCGGCGGCAAATAGACCCGGAATGGGTGCGCCATGCCCGAGCACACGGGCGCGGTCATCGGTTGCTAAGCCGCCGAATGTGTAGGCGACAGCGCCGACCAGCGGATAGGCGAGGAATGGCGGTACGCTGATGGCGCGTGCCCAGTTCGACTTCGGTGGTTTCAACGAAGGCGCGGCGGCAAGCCTATCGCGCCGCGTGGCATCGAAACTGTTCGGATTACCTGAACACGCGGCATTATAATCGGCGACGGTCGCCAAGAGATTATCGCGGTTGATGCCGATAAGGTCTGCCAGTTCGCCGAGCGTGGAGGCCGATACCGGTGGCAATTCGGAGCGGATGGCGCGCTGGTAATCGGCGATCCCGAACAGGCGGCTGTCGAGGATTGCGAAAGCCGTCGATCCTGGCACCTCGAAATGCATCTGGCGCGCAAATCCCTCCCAGGTTTCGTGCATCAGCCCTGCGCCTTCGTCGAAGAAACGGTGACCATTTTGGTCGACAACGATGCCGTAGGGATAGACCAGCACGACCGGGGCGGAATTCTTCGATCGCGCATCGACCGGCTCCGCGTGCATGCCGTGCCAGTCCCCCGAAAGCGTGGCACCCAGTGGCTGGGCCATGCGAATGCCGTCGCCGGTGTCGAAATGCGTTCCGGGCGAGATTAACCGCATGGTCGGAGCGCGCTCGCCGAAATGCATGTGCATCATAGCTGCATTGCCCTGGAAGCCGCCGCAGGCCAACACAACCGCATCCGCCGGCAATGTCCGGCACATGCCGTTCTGCTCAACGACCAGACCGTTGATGCGGCCGTTATCCTTGACGATCTCCTTGGCCTCGCACTCATGGAGGAAAACCGCACCAACCTGCTTGGCGGCCTCCGTCAGTTCTTTGACGAGATGCGAACCGCCGCCGACCGGTTGAATGCGCGGTGGTCCCTTGGCGAGGTAGTAACTCGGTTGAATGAATTCGATGCCAAATGAGGTGAGCCACTTGATGGTGCCGGGGGCTTCCTGCGCCAATCGTGCGAAGTAGCTCTCATCACCCTGGAATTTCGTGGCTTCGAGCATGTCATGCACGAAGCTCGGTTCCACGGATGAAGGTGTAGCCATTCGCATATTGGATGGCGACCAGCGCGTATTGCCGCCAGCCTCGTCTTCCGGGGCCCTATCGACCACAGTAATGTTGATCGTGGCGGTCGCGGCGCGTGCTGCTTCCGCGGCCGACAGTGCAGCGGCGAGGCCTGCCGCGCCCTGGCCAACGACAACAATGTGTCGTGGTAATGAATCAGTCATGGTCGGAGAGTTCGCTTGTGATAATCCAATTCGGTCAATCGCGTAATCGTTGTCCTTTATGGAAGACCGACGACGCTGTGCGAGGATTCAAACATAATATTAGTTCAGTGCTGACGGTTGCGCCAGCTTGCCTGGTAGTGTTGATCGGCATAGCAAAGGAAAAATGCGTCAAATCACTTCTGATTGCTTTTTTCGTTGCAAAATCTCAATGCGTGAGAATGCAATGAAATACACAAAATTGAAGAAGGTTGCAGAACGCACAGCTATCCACCTTGCAGCCTAGCGCTCTGCCGCCCGCCATTCCAGTCGGCCTTCTTCCTCCAGCAGCATGCCCGAACGGCCGGAGACAGCCCTCAGCCGTCAATCGACAATCTCGCAGCCCTTGGCGGACAGCGCTTAATCTTCAACGCGTTTGTCATCCTGGTCGGTATCATCGGTTTCTTGCTGATCAAGACCAATGATCCGCTCAAGATATCCTAGCCTGCCGGGCCTTCGGCTCTGCTGAGGATGCCATCTATGTTTGAAATGAAAGGATGTTGATCGCGGAAGCTTTGTGTCGTGACCCGCCAAACACGCGAAAGGGAAAACACAAGATCGGCTAGTATGCGATTTTGAGTTCCGAGCGATAACAAAGCGACGCTAGGAGGCGGCCTCAGTTGGGCGCCTCCTTCATTTTCGTTTTTGATCCTTGCTGATATGCGCCGGGGCAGTCCGATGTCGGGTTTTGGCCGAGCGACCCGGCGCCAGTATTCCGCCGAGGAGAAGATCCGCATTGTCCGTGAAGGACTGCGCGGGGAGACCGGCATCGCCGAACTCTGCCGCAAAGATGGCATTGCCCAGAGCATGTGTTACGGCTGGTCGAAGGAGCTTCTGGAAGGTGGCAAGCGCCGGCTTGTTGGGGACACCGCGCGGGAGGCTACCTCCGATGAGGTCAAAGCGCTGCGCGCCGAGGTCCGTCAGCAGGTTATTTGAGATGGTGAGCGCGCTGGGACTCGAACCCAGGACCTACTGATTAAAAGTCAGTTGCTCTACCGCCTGAGCTACGCGCTCCCGCAAAGGGCCTGTGAGGGGCTTGTTACGGGTGCTCGCCCGCCCGGTCAATAGCCGGGGAGCGCCCGATTCTTGAACTCCCACCCGGCCGGCACGATTTGCTACATTGACCAGCTCAATGCCGCCGTTTGGGAGCGAAATCATGGCCGTCATCAACCGCATCGCCGATCTGCAGGGCGAAATCGCCGAATGGCGGCACGATCTGCATGCCCATCCGGAGCTGCTCTACGACGTGACCCGCACCGCCGGGACGGTGGCCGAGAAGCTCCGGGAGTTCGGCTGCGACGAGGTGGTGACCGGCCTCGGCCGCACCGGCGTGGTCGGGGTCATCCGCGGCCGCCAGGGCGGCTCGGGCAAGGCCATCGGGCTGCGGGCCGATATGGACGCGCTGCCGATCGAGGAGGCCAACGATCTGCCCTACAAGTCGACGGTCAAGGGCAAGATGCACGCCTGCGGTCATGACGGCCACACCGCCATGCTCCTGGGTGCCGCGCGCTACCTTGCCGAAACGCGCAATTTCAATGGCACGGCGGTGGTGATCTTCCAGCCGGCCGAGGAGGGCGGTGCCGGAGGCAAGGCCATGGTCGACGACGGGTTGATGGAGCGCTTCAAGATCGGCGAAGTCTACGGCATGCATAATTATCCCGGCCTGCCGGTCGGGCAGTTCGCGCTGCGGAGCGGGCCGATCATGGCGGCGGCCGATCATCTGTCGATCGA
>JAKALI010000504.1 GCA_021813195.1 Pseudomonadota bacterium | reverse complement strand
AGCCGGACGGCCCCGGCCATGAACTCCTCACTGAACTGCCGTCGTACCCGTCGCCCGCTCTTTGCCATTCTGCCCATCGTATCCACCTTTCAAAAGGTGTCCACGAAACCGGGGCAAGCTCACTCACGACGAATGAAAAAGAGAGCGAGCCCATTACGCTGTACACGAAGCAGCCCCTCTCGGCGAATGCAGGAGCGTTCTATGGCGTGCCACATGTTAACCAGACACTCCAAGACCTCTGGGTTAACCCCATCCTATTTCCAATCGGCATATTCGACGGGCATTCGTAGGAAAGCGCAGTAGACCATGAGTGCCGATTCGAACAAGAAGACGATACCCCTGACGCCCCAAGGACTACCGTCGGAGCGGAAGCTGGCATTCACCTGTCTTGGATCCGAGTGTCCAAACACGTGTTGTGGGCCGTTTCATGGAACCAGAGCCCTTGAGTCCGCCCTCACGCAGGCCGACCTTGGCACGCTACTCGGCGAATCGGACGAGAAGATGGCTCAGGCGAAGTCGATACCGATCTTTGCGGAGATTCGACTCACTCCGGAGGATATTGAGCGGTTGCAGAATGCCGGACACGACGGATTGATCGTTCGCCGTAAGACAGGCGAACAGACCGCACATTACATGCGCCTCACGCCTGACGGTAGCTGTGCTGCACTCTCCCCTGACAAGCGCTGCTCTATTCACCCGAGCCGACCGACAGTTTGTCGGGCGTTTCCGTTCTATGTCGATCTGTTCGCTGGACTCAGCATGATTGCGTCCTGCCCTGGTGTGGGCGCAGGGGAACAGACGGTGCGCGAATTGGAGCCGGAGATCCGTGCGGCAATCAGCATGTATGACTTCTGGCTGACTCAAATGCGCAGATCGTCGAAGTAGGTTGCCATCCTGACAGGCTGGAGGCGGGACTCGAATGCCCCATTCTCACCGTGGGGCTCTCTCCGATCGATCGTTGCAGTTGTGCGCACACGATTTCGTTGGATCTCGATCCTCCTGGCGAGCCTCCTTTTCAACGTGGCCGCAGTCGCTCAGGAAAGGGCCCAAGAGAACGGGCCGCCGCAGGACTTCCGTTGGGCCGGCGACCCAGAGGGAGGCGCGCCTTTTGTCGAAGCGGACCCTTCGCAACCGAGTAGGGTCATCGGATTCGACGTGGAGATCGCCGCCCTGATTGCCCATGGCCTCAGACGTTCGCCGAGATTCCTGATGGTTAGCTTCGCCTCAATTGATCAGTCCGTGGAGCGCGGGGACGCCGAGATTGGGCTAAGCGGCGTCGAAGATTCGCCGAGTCGTCGAAGGACTCTGACAACGACCATCCCCTACTACGAGTTTCGGAACGTGTTGACGGTCAGGAGTGCAGACGCAGGACGGTTTCGAGACCTGAGAGACCTGAGAGGTCACAAGGTTGCCACGATGGGTGGCACGGTCGCTTATCAGATCCTCAATTCAGCCAAACACGAGACCGGCCTGGAACCGGTTTCCTATGATGACGATGTGCATCCATACAACGATCTTGTGCTGGGGCGCGTCGATGCCGTGCTGCTGGACAACGTGCTCGCCGAGCGACGTCTGCGAAGCATGCAGGGTATTGTCATCCAGCCAGAGGCAGTCTCGGTAGGTCACTACGTCGGCGTGCTTGCAGCGAGAAACGTCGCTTTACGCGACGCAGTCAACGAGATACTGCGAGGTGCGATGCGTGACGGAACGCTCGAGCGCATCTTCACAAAGTGGCAAGTCTGGAATAGCGACCAGCCGCGCCTCTATGGTCGGCTGCTTGCCGGCGAGTCCGTTCCGGCGGTCGAAGGACTCGGAACTGGCGCAGAGTTATTCGCAATATCTCCATGGGAGGCTACGCAGAAGTACTTGCCGTCTTTGCTGCGGGCCTCGATAGTGACCATAGGTTTATCGTGCCTCGCCATGGCGCTCGCGACCATTCTGGGAGGACTCATCGCCACGGGCCGCGAATACGGCCCAAGAACCGTGCGCATGGCGCTCGCAGGTTACGTCGAACTCATCCGTGGGACGCCAATATTGTTGCAGCTTTTTGTTCTCTATTACGGCATCGCCACGGTCATTCGGCTGCCGGCTTTTGCAGCGGCCCTCATCGGATTGGGACTGAACTACGCAGCGTACGAAAGCGAGATCTACCGTGGCGCATTGAGAGCAATACCCATCGGGCAGCTTGAAGCCGCGCAGACACTCGGGCTCAGCGACTTTCAGGTGCTTCGGTTCGTGCGCGCCCCGCAGGCGCTCCGTCTAGCCCTGGCGCCGATGACCAATGACTTCATTGCTCTTCTCAAGGACTCCTCGTTGGTGTCGGTGCTGACGGTGTTGGAATTGACGAAGCAAACACAAATTTTCGCCGCGAATCTCGGTAGCTGGGTAATTCCAGGCGCGCTATGTGCAACGCTCTACCTTGGCATGTCTTTGCCTCTTGCCATCATCGCGCGTCGCCTCGAACGGAGTTGGAGGGCTCAGTCACAATGACTGACGTCGTCGTTCGCATGGAGGACTTGCACCTGATTCGAGGCTCGCGAGCGATCCTGCGTGGCGTAACGCTGACAGTCAACCGCGGAGAGTTCATCGCCATTATGGGCGCCTCGGGATCAGGAAAGACGACGATACTCCGGGCAATTGCTGGATTGGAGAAGTTCCGATCCGGTGGGATCACGGTTGATGGCGTCACGCTTAGCGGAGACAATCCGAAGGCAACAGCCAAACAACTGCATCGCAAGGTCGGGATGGTGTTTCAATTCCATTGCTTGTTTGAGCATCTCTCGGCAATCGACAATGTCTGCCTTGGGCCCGTACATGCTCAAGGGATGTCTATCTCGGATGCCAGACAGCGGGCGCTGCAGCTGCTGGCGGCGTTCGGCGTGATCCAGCGAGCTTCGGCGTTGCCCCGCGAACTGTCGGGCGGCGAAGCGCAGCGAGTCGCCATTGCGAGGGCCCTAGCGACCGACCCTCCGGTGCTCTTAATGGATGAGCCGACCGCTTCGCTCGACTTGGCGCGACGCGGCGAACTCGGAGAACTACTTGGCGGCCTCGTGCGCGAGGGACGCACTCTGATCGTGGCAACGCATGATGAGGCATTTGCGCGGGCGTGGGCGTCGCACGTGGTGACCCTGCGTGAAGGAATTATCGTCTGATTCCGAGTGAGGTCGCCGGCTGACCAAGGATGAACTTCTTTAGCTTTGGATGATTCGCTGGAGTTCCCAGGATTTAGTGGACACTCTTTCGCCGCGGTTCATGCGCGGCTTCGAACTGCTCAGGACTGACGCCGCCGAGATGGCTGTGCCGGCGCGTCCGATTGTAGAACGTCTCGATGTAGTCGGCGATGTCGTTCACGGCCAGTTCGCGGTTCTTGTAGATCCGCTTCTTGATCCGCTCCTTCTTCAAGCTGCTGAAGAATGACTCCGCCACGGCGTTGTCCCAGCAATTCGCTTTGCGGCTCATGCTGGGCGTGAGGCGATGAGAACGACAGAAGCGCCGCCAGGCGTCGCTGGCGTACTGGACCCCTTGATCGGAGTGAATGACCGTGCCGCGAGGGCGACGGCGCCGTACCGCCATGAGCACGGCATTGAGCGCGAGCTCGGCGTGAATGGTGGGGCCCGATGACCAGCCGACGATCTTGCGGGAGAACAAGTCCATAACGACGGCCACATACAGCCAGCCCTGCCACGTCCGAACGTAGGTGATGTCGGTGACCCACGCCTTGTTGGGACGCGTCACCGTGAACTTGCGCTGCAGAATATTCGGCATCACCGCGGAGGCCTTGCCGACGGTCCAGCGTCGCGTCCGGTAGCCGTGCAGTGCGCGGAGCTTGTTGACGCGCATGAGTCGGGTCACGCGATGCTTGCTGCACGTTTCGCCGGCCTCACGCAGATCCAAGAAGACCCGCGGGGCACCGTAGATACCCTGGCTCGCCGTGATCGACGCCCGTATCAAACGCAGCAGCCGAGCGTCTTCTTGGGCGCGCAGCGAGACGGGCCGCTTGAGCCAGGCGTAGTAGCCGCTCGCCGCTACGTTAAGGACGCGGCACAACGACTCGACACTGTGGTGTTGTCGCTGGCTCTCGATGAACTGGTAGGTCGCACGTACTCGCCCGAGACTGGCTTGGATGGAAATCGGCATGGCGCTCCGCTCCTAAACGGATGCTTTAGCTTCTCTCCACTAAATCCTGGGAACTCCAACCGC
>JAKALI010000021.1 GCA_021813195.1 Pseudomonadota bacterium | reverse complement strand
TGGCTGCCGCATTGGTTACAGCGTAACGACCACCGCCGTCCGTGACGTTCGCGAAGGTACGACCGATGACTCCGGCTTTCGACATATCGACCTGACCGCTCGTGAGCGCGGTGAGCAGCGTACGCCCGTGCGTTGCGCCGTCGACGATCTCAGAGTCGAGGTTCAACGTCTGCGTATCGCCGACACCCTTGATCGAGTACGTTCCAGCAGCCCCCGTCTTGGCCGCGTAACCAGACGCGAGGCCCCCGAGTAGGGTTCTACCGTACGTGACCCCATCGGCAACATTATCGACGGTCTTATTTGTGTGGCCACTTTGACTGAAGTCGATCAAAGCTCGTTTAGCGGGATCGACCGACGAGACTGCGTTGAGTCCGGACCCGTTTACTGTGGCGAAGCGGGCCGCGCCGTCCGGAACGCCGTCGAGGTTGGTGGCATCCGCCAGAGAACCGGCGACCATCTGCGCGCCGGCAAAGGGAGGCAGGTTAGACAGCGGATCCCCGACCGCATTCATCTGCATCCCATCGAGCCAGAGCGTCCCGGTGCCGTTGAACGTGAATTCCCAGGCCGCCTGGGTGTCCGCGTAGGGGCGAAAGTCGAACAGCCCCCACACCTGTTGCCACGAGGGGGACGCGGGTACCGTGAATGATTCCGTGAGCGTATGGGCATTCCCAACGACCGAAAGAGAGCCACTAATGCCAGTCGTGGTAAGGATCTGGAAGCCGCAGAACCACCGGGATCCGGTCGAGATAACGATAGGAGTCCCGGTAAAGCGCAGCGTGGCACCCGATACCGTAATGATGGCTTTGAGGGACGCGGCACCGTAAAATTGTTGCGTCGCGTCTACGGATGGGGTGCAGTTGACGGCGCTAATGGCACCTGTGACAGCACTCGCGGCACTCGTTGAGAACGTCTGTAATTGTTGCGGAATGACGTTCGGCGTATGCTGAGTCTGCTTTAGAGCTTGGCCCCAAGCGTGTAGGACATTGAGGAATTGAGTCCATTGGGACTGATTGGCGGGGATCGAGCCCGGGAGCGCCGGAAGCCTCGTTTGCAGGCTCGATTGTGAATTGACTACGGTGCAAGCCATATGGGTAACGCGAGTTCAAAGCGACCTGGGTTGCTTAAAATCCTGGCGATATTCCTGATCTTCGGCGCGATTACCGTCGGTCTCGGATATATCAACTTGTGGCTAGGGATCTTGGCGATGGTGGTGCTTTCGCCACTGTCCGCCGATCTATTCAGGGGCGTTGATTAAGCAGGTTCCACTGCGAAAGCAGGGTTTGCGGGAACGCGCTCATAAGACCCTTGGCGGCGACGGGGGCGATCTGCGGTGTTTCCGAGGGGATCGCGCCTAACAGGGCGTTCTGTCCAGCGTGAGACAGCATTGCGGCGCGAACTGCTTGGCGCGCAAATGGATAGAGCAGGAATTTCGGGCTTTTCTCCATCAGCGACGCGAGTCCGCCAGTGATGATGTCCGTATTACGGACCGAGCCTGAATCTAGAATCTCTCGCGTGGCTTTCGGAGCGATCTTCGCCGCCGTAGCGGCAGTCTGAAGCGGCCCGCTGAGATAGGACGCCTTTTTTAGGACATTGGCATTGACGTGCCCCGTCCCTTCGTTGAGCGCATCTTCAACGTCGTACGTCCGAGCCTGCAATTCTCGAGCGGCTCGGTACGCATCGACGGTACCTTGATTTCCGGTCGCTGCCAAGTGCCGGTCTATCGCGTTCTCTAGGTTCGTAGAGAGGCCCTTATAGGCTCTCCCGCTGGTGCCATCCCCGGCGCGGAAAGCCATATCGGCCTTATCGCGTAGAGTTTGGATCGCCTTCATCGCAACACTTGGAGTCATCTGCGGTTTATTGATGGCGTCCGCGGCCTTCAGTAAGGCCGGGTTGCTGAATTCCGATCCGAGTTCAGTATCCGCTTGCCGGTAGGGCGCGGCGATAGATTCGATTCCAGCGCCGTGCGCTTTATCCAAGTTAACTGCGTCGCCGCTTTTCTCAACGACATCCGCTTGTGCCTGCGACGCGGTTTTGCGGATATCAGAGAGAAGTTGCGGGGTTATTTCCTCGTTGTTTTGGAGGCCGAGCGCCTGACGCACTTGGGCCATCGTGGTTGGCATATTCGCCAAAGACGCATCTTGCGCGGTCGCATCTTTACCACCGATGGCCTCGATGGTCTTGTTTAGGATGGTGGGCTTTACCGTTGAGGGAGGAAAAGCATATCCAGCGCGGCGAGCTTGGATTAGATTTTGCTGCACTGTAGTTAGGGGGGGTGTCGGCGCAACGAAACTGTCGGGGACGTTTCCGGGTTTGTAAACCGGGCCACCCAAAAGAGAGCCGAGCAACGTGCTGGTTGCGAACTCGCCTATTTTCCCGGCATCCGTCTGTGGGGGGCGCGTGTATTGGTCAAGCGCCTGATTGAACGTGGCGGAGGGCAACGTGTATGGGTATTGCCCGTTAGCGTTCTTGCCCGCGATCAGGTCGCGAGCGGCCACTCCGGCATCTTCGACCATCCCAGGGAGCGCCCAAAGTGCTTTAGCGGTTCCGCGGATAGCCTGGTTGCCGACTTGCTTGGCAAGACCACCCCACGAGGAAGGGAACCACGGGCGCGATGGCGCGGACGCGGGAGCAGACTGCTGCGCGAGTGCTGCGATCTGCGGATCAAGCGCATCCGCGCTCCCTGTAGCAACGGGAGTCACAGGAGGCGCGGCAGTTCCCGAGGCGCCGCTCATCAGTGCGGCAATTTGCGGATCAAGTGCCATCGTAATCGTTCGGCTTCGGAGCAAGCCCCATCTTTAGTGCCTTATCCCACCCCGTTAGCACTTGCCGACGCGCTGCGGAGGACATGCTCGAAAGCAACTCGGCGCGAATCTGGGGAGAAGCACTCGAAAGGATGTAATAGACGGGGCTCGAGTACGTCTGAAACTGCTGCGGTAGGTTGTTCACGCCAGCGACATTTCCAGATGCGGCAAGACGCTCTCCGAAAGTAGCTTGCGCGATGTTGTAGCGAGCCATACCGATCTGATAGGCGGACACCTTTCCGAGACCATCGGAAGAGAGCGTAAGGCCAGGGATGCTATTCCCCATTACGCCAAATACCTGAGCGGCTTCGCGACTACCAAGTTGCTTCGTAACCATTGCTTGCAACTGAATTTTTAGCTTCTCGCCCTCTTGGTATGACCCGAGTCGGCTCAACTGACTCTTGTCGATTGCGCCGGCAGAATTAAGAAGGTTTAAAAATTCTCCGCGCACATTTGCGAACTTTCCAGGCCCGAACTTCTTAGCTGCGTCTTGGATCTGCTGCGTCTGCGTGAGCGTCTGCTGAGCCGCGTCGGCTCGATCTTGTAGCTCCTTAAGGCTAGATTTCGCGCTCTCGGCCTGTTCCGTTTGGAACTCCTTAAGTGCGATTGGGCTGGTGTTTCCGGGGCGAAGCGGGACATTCCCTGCGTTCGCAAGCACGGGAGGAACGAAGTTCGGGTTCTGGATCGCCGCAATCCCCTGGAGCTCCGGAGGCGCCGCGAGGGTGGGACGCGGAGCAACCCGAGGCGCCCCACCAGATGGCGCTACGCCAGGAGCGCCGCCACCCATCCCGGTCTCAGCCGCCAACTGCGCGGCCCGGGCAGAGCCCGCTCGCGCTCCGTAGATGCTCGCCTGTGCGCCCGCGTAGCCTGGGATAGCGAACGAGTTGGGGCCATTCATGCCGATCCCGTTCGCCGGATCCACCATCCCCCATTGCCCAGTGACGGGGTTGAGCCACTGACGCACACCGTTGCGCGATACCTGGAGAGCGCCCGAATCCTGCATCAGCTTGTTGTAGTAGAGAGTGGCGAGCGGCCCATTACCTGCCGCTTGCGCCTGGGCGAGCATTGCCCGATCTTGGGTGATCGGGTTCTTAGAGAGCGCCATTCTCGTGGCAAGCGCAGGGTTGAACGCAAGAGCTGCTCGAGCATTGGCGGACGCTGTATTGACGCCGGGGATCCCCAACATCGCGCCCACCGAGAGCGAGCTCAACTGCGCGAGAGGATCGACTCCAGACTGTCCCGCGACGGATCCAGACACGGGTGCCGAACCTTGCGGGATGCCTTGCGCTGCGCCTTGCGCGCCGCTTTGTGCGCCGACGGGAGCGCCGCCGCCTTGACCCATTGGCGCCCCGACCGGGACCGGGACAGGTTGCGGTCCCTGGGCTGGCGCTCCTGGCTGCGCTGCCGACTGCGGGGATGCCTGCGGAGATCCCCCGCCCATCATGTTCTGGAGCCACTGCATTCGCAGCGGCATCATGGCCATTTCCATCTGCATATTAATCGCGTTGTTCGCGAGCGATTGCCGAGCGGCTCCTGTTTTGAGCGCGGTCGATTGAGCGCCCAACAGCGAGTTTCCTAGCCGCTGTGCCGTAGTCATCGGCATGAGCGACGGGCCTGAGTTCGCAAGCAACTGCGCCCCGAGGTTCATCGCGCCACCGTAGGTGGACGGCTCGAAACTGCTCGCGCTCGTCCACGGAGAGACCAGCGATTGGATTAATCCAGCCATTCCAGCCATTACCCGAGCCCTCCCCAGAGACCGCCCCCGAGAGCCCCGAGCACCGATCCCCAATTACCGCCGCTTGTTCCCCCCAGGCTCGAACCAATCGCGTTACCAAGCTGCGAGCCGATCTGCGCGCCGCCTGCGGCTGCCATGTACGGATTGCCTTGGCCGGTAATCGTCGTGGACTGGCCCGGAACTTGGTTGGACTGGCTGAGGTACTGCTGGAGGAACTGCTGCGGAGCGGTGATGTATTGCTGCGCGAGGTTCTGCACCTGCTGGCCCGCGTTATATAGCCCCTGCTGCATCCCTAGCTGAGTGTTGGCGAGCCCTGGAACGGAACTAAGCGCCTGCTCTTGCTGCTGGACGCCGGTGTTATACGCGCCCCCGTAGAGTTGGGTGGCGAGGTTGTTGAGTTCGTCCGACTGCACCGGGAGCGATCCGATTACGTTGCGTCCCGATCCCGCGAACTCGCTCTCGAGCCGGTTCTGGACGCCGTTCGCGGCTTGGTTGAACATCGAATTGAGATATGGGTTGCTGGCAGGCTTTCCAGAAAGGACGTTGTTAACGTAGCTGCCAGCGGCGTTCATGCCGGGAGCCCCGTTCGTCGCGAGGTTCTGTATTCCTGAGATCGCCTGATCCTGTAGCGGAGAAAAACCCGCTACAAGTTGCTGTGGGCTGTTGACGCTCTTGTATTGCTGATACGCCTGATTGAGACCGTATTGCTGATACGGAAGCGCCCACGTCGGAGCAGTAGATGTCTGCGTCGCGCCGGAAACGGTACCGTTGCCGCCCATGAGTGCCGGCAGCATCGAGGCCGCGGTGGCACCTGAGGCATACGGAGAACTCCCCGGTCCCGCCTGTTGCGTGCCGCCGTTGTTTGATGGGTTCATTAGCGTAGCCTCGATTGTCTAATAGCGTCGCACGGGGGCGGCGTTTGAGACTGTCTGGTTAGCAAAGCCGTTTTGCGGATTCGCGGACGCTTGGTTAAGGCCCGCGATGATTTGCGGAATACCCCACTGATTAAGTTGCGCTTGGGTGTACGGTGTGGGGCGACCGCTCATAATCATGTTCGCGAGTTCCTGCTGGTCAGGGATGAACGCAGACCCTTGTCCGGTAGTGCCTTGATTCAGCGTGTTCGCGAGATTCGAGTAATATTGCGCGTTCTCCGTGACGGCAGGTGTGAGCATCCCGGCCATGATCGGCGCGAGCGCAAGCCCCCCGGCGAGCAAGCCGCCGCCGAGTGCGCCCATGCCGGCGCCGGTCGCTGCCGAGCTTGCCGCCGGCGCGGCCATGTACGAGGCGGTCGGGACTATCGGCGTCAAGCCGTCCGCTGCCGACGCCGCAGCAGCCGCAGCAGCGCCGCCACCGGCTGCCGACGCCGCTGGAGCCGCCGCAGTTGCCCCGTAGCCGAGCATCGCCGGCGCACCGACCGATACGACGCCGGCAGGTGCCGCAGCGGACGGCAATGCCGCGAGCAGCCCCGGGAGAGCGCCGGCGGTCGCAGCAGCAGCATCGAACGGCATATTTATTGGGTCAACCGACGGGGCGGTAACCCCCGCTTGCGTGGCCGGATCGCCGCCGAACAGTCCCTTGATGAGCCCCACGCCGCTCTTGAGCAATGACGGGTTTTGCGCGAGGGCGGACAAAAGACCGCCAGCGGCCGCGCCAATACTCGAAGTACCGGAGGTCACGCCAGGAGAACCGGGAACGCCGACTCCGGAAGGTGGCGCAGTCTGCGCGTAGGGACCGGCGTGCGGATTGCCGGCCATCTGGAGCGCCATCTGCGTGTAATCGGGAACCCCTTGCGGCGCGAGCGACGACATTAGGCCGCTCGAGATTGGGAATTGATAGCTCGGGGCGCTGTTGAGCAATGGATGTGGATCCCCGCCTGGGCCGCCTGCCATCATCATTAATGCGCCCTCCACAGTGACCACTCAGCAACGATCCCCGTCTGCATGAAGCGCGGGAAGCGCCGTAACCATCCCTTCCGACCGCACAATCTCACTCGCGCACACCCAAGGGATCGCGCCCATTTGCCGATCTCGTCGAGTAGGCGCTCCTGCATTGCCACGCTCGCGTGTCCAATGGCTGCGGTTATCGAACAGACAAGCCCGGAAGCCGTCTCGAGGATCTCGGTGACTATTACGAACGCCACCTTGTCGCCGTCCTGCAATCCCCACACCTGCATCTTGCCGTCGGATGAATTGCGCTTCACCTGCTCCGCAGTAAGCGCGCCATAGGTTTCCAACTGCTGAAAGATCGGCTCGAAGTCTGGCCACGCGACTTCGGTATCGTCCGGGGAAAGCGAAAATAGCCTCATACCGTCCCCGCGATTTCTGTGTAAATTGTCGCACCGTTGATAGCCGTCGCATCTGAGCTAGTCACGCGGGCTCGGGCGATGATCGACGACGGTGGCGGCTCGAAAGAGCAGCGGCGGCTAAATCCATCGCGCATCACATCCGCCGTGTACGAAATGGTTTCGTCGATGTTCGCTTTAGAGCCGATCCGCATCGTTGGCGAATCCGTGCATTGGATATGCGGCTGCGCCTCAACGAGATCGCGCACCATCCCATCGACGAACGTCAGATCGTAGGTCTCGCAATATCCAGAGACCGATGCCCCGGTGAGATATCCGAGAGAGTGCGTTTGGTCGATAAAGGCCGCTCGGTGGCGCGTGCCGTCCGTGTCGGTGAAAAGGAACTCGGAAGGGATCGCCGCCCGAGTCCATTCGCCGTTCTTTGGACTCAACATCAACAGCGTGTCAGGTAGCGTGTTCGTCCCGGTAGGGATCGAGAACATCACGAGACGCTTGTCGGCATCCCACGCGGCGCGGATCGTCGAGAGAGCGGCCTGATTGACGTTCGTCCAAAACCACTTATCGAGCGCCGCTCTACTGGCCGTCCCGGTGGACACCACCTGCGAACCATCAGTCATATAAAAGCCGTCATCCGAGATGTAATGCGTAACATCGCCGACCTGCACAGCAGCACCCGGCGCAATGAGGCCGCGTTTGCGCTCGAACGGCACGAACTGGAAGACGACATCGCCTCCCACATACTGCGCTCTAGTAACCCCGAGCTTTTGCAAGATCACACCCTGTTGCGGTCCACCGCCGATAAACATGACCGCGCCGAAGTCCTGCGTCAGATCCTCGTAGGACGACTGAGCGGCGAGCGCTGCGTCGGTCAGTGGTACAGGCCAACTCGATGGGTCGCCCACTCCCGACCATTGGACGCGGTACGGATAGGCAGTCGGCAACGTGAGGTCACCCACGAAGAGGAACTGGTTAATCACCCCGAGGATGTTCCCAATGGGAGCGGCGGAAATATCCGCGAACGCCGCCCCGCCAACCGAGATGTCTTGGAGCGGATGGATGCCGTCCGATCCGATGACGCAGCCCCCGAAATCGGCGAACGACCACTGAGTGGCTCCTGAGTACGCTCCCGCCGATTTGCTCACGTTCGTCCAGGTAGAACCCGAACGCACGAAAAGATCGCTTCCGGCCCCCGCGTAGATATAGGGGATTCCGTTGGTTCCGAGCCCAGTCCACGCGCCTAGGCACTGTGAAGCGAGCGCGCCGGTTGAAGCTACCGTTGGGAGGCTCCGGTAGGAACCGAAGGCTTTGTAGACGTTTAGGCAGTCGGCTAACGGGACTTCCGTCTGGTTGAACTGAAACGGCATCGTAAATGCCACGTCGGCGCCGTCAGGCATCCACGGACCGAACCCGATGACGAATGGTTTAGGCATCAGACGAGCGGCGGCATGGAGGTCTGGATTACCAGTTCGGCTCCAGCGTACCGATCAGCCTTGTCAGCCGAAACGACATCCGAGAGGCGGTCATTTAGCTCCGCGCCCCATTCCTGGGCGCCATTTGCGTCCTTAAGCCACTTGGACACCTCCACCATGCACGCCGCTAGGAGCGTCATCGGCATCTGCTGCGTCATCCAACTGGTCGTATTCGAGGCCGATAACCCTGTAGCGCGGTTGTAGTAGGTTCCGGCAACCGAGTAGGCGCTATCGGGGAACGGTCCGAAGCTAAAGCCTGTACCGGAACCGCTTAAGGACGTGCTGGCGACGCTCTGGGAGGCACTGACGGTATAAGTGCCCGTCTGCCCGGTCCCGGTGAGATAGCCTGTCACGGTGGTCCCTGCGGTCACGCCAGGCCCCGTTAAAGCCATCCCAGACCAAAAGTTCCCGCTGGTAACGGCGGAAACGGTGAGCGTGGCGCCACTGATGGAGCCGGTACCGGTCGCCGGAGGCATGACGTCCCGCGCAATGTAGCGAGGAATCCCCGTCGGCCCGCGCACCGGATAATTGCTATAGAGCCAGCCCGGTTCCTTGGTAATAAGCTCGGAGGTACCATCCGCCGTAACTAGCAGCGCAGACTTTATGGAAACGAAATCGGACGGGATGGGGAGGAAACCGCTGTTTGCGTCGATAGTGCCGGAAAGCGGCTGCTCCATCCACTTGAGACCAAGGCCGTCGTTGAGCGATAAGAGCTTCCGATAGATGCGATCCTCGCCGCCCTGCACGAAATAATCGGTAAATGGAGCGAGCGTCGGGCGATGCGAGAAGTCGATTATCGCCTGGCTTAGCGTCCTGTAATCCTGCACGCGTGCCATCAGCGTCCCCGAAAGTAACGCCGATCATCGACGGTGCGGAATTTCGAGTAATCGCGCCCTTTGGCGATCTCGAACACGCGCGGATCGAACGGCGACAGACCGTGCTTTTTCGCAATGTCCATTAGCACCACCTGATCTATCGACATCACGCGGCGCATATCGCCATTCACCTGCCGCCCCCGTTCTCGGTGCGCTCGAGCTTCAGCGGCGCACGCATCGACGAGGCTCTGCGCGTCGCCCTTGTAAACCAACGTAAACGACCCGTCGGTGTTGGGCCGATAGGTGATCCGGTGGCTCATTAGTACGTCAACTCGCACATGTACAGCGTGCCAGCCGCAATCCCATAAACTTCGACCACCTGCCCAGGAGCGATCTTCAACTCGATGGCCGGGTCCGTGGTCTTAAGCAGCACGTCGAGCACTGCGGTCGCGACTGTGCCGTTGTTTATTCGCACCATGCAGTTGCCGGTGATGCACGAAAGGCGCACCGCGTAGGTGTGAGCGCCCACTGGGGCGGATGCGGCAGTTCCCGCCAGCGTGTACGCGATTGCCTGTCCGCTGCCGTCAATCGGTCGCCAGGGGGATTTTTGAATCCACATAGGATCTCCAAAGAAAGAGGCCGGGTGTTACCCCGGCCTCGTAGTGGACGACGGCTATAAGCCGCGCCTAAGAGGGGAATGCCCCATTATCAGCCCGTGCTGTCGAAAATCGCCCCGAGCGCGTGCTCGTTCGCTACCTCAAGCGTGTATTCGACCCGCAGCATCTTGCGCGTGCTGTCGCCGGTCTCGGCGAGCGGCTTGATGCTGTAGGGACGCAGATACGCGATCCGCAGGAAATCCGGATCGACGAAATAGATGTCGCCCGACTGGGCCAGAAAAATGTCGGGGACGATCTTCACGTCGCCGAAATCCGTCTGGTACACATCGACCGCAGCCGACAACTTCTTATCCTCCACCTGCGTGAAGCGCGTTCCCGGACCCGTGAAGGTGGAGATGATCCCCTTGTTCTTCGGGCTGCAAATCGCGTAGGGCGTCATCTTGCCACTGTTGGTAAAGATGTCCTGCGCTGCGGTCTTGAACTCCGCTTCCGTAACCGCCGACGTAACGCTGTTGTAGGTGCGCCCGGTCGTGCCGTTCCCGAAGGTCGAAGTGCCGACGGTGATCGTGCCGGTCGGGTTCGCGCCGGAGGGAGTACCGCCGGTCTGGAACACCGTGTTCGTGACGAGCCACGACGGCAACCCGCCAAGCACACGGCCAGTCGACGACGAACCCGCCGAGCGAGCGGCGTTCTTCGTAAGCGAGCCTTCCATGTCCTTACGGAGCGCCTTAGCGGCCTTCGCGATCTGATAGCCCATGCGATTGGTCGCGCCCGCTGCGCGGACCGCCTGCAAGGTATCGGACAACTGGATCACTTTGCGGCTGATCTGGGTGTAATTCCCCAAGCGGCCCGTCGGATTGGTCACGTCCGCCGTGGCGTCGTCACCTTCGATCTGGATGTTGGAGGTGTTCTGCGCCGCCAACACATCGACGTTCCACTCGTGGTACGTCTGCTCGGCTTTGCCGCGCTTCGCCATGCTGAGGATCGGCACTTCGTACGGATCCACGTTATGGATGAGATTGCCGAGGTCTTCTCGGATGTTGACCTGAGTGTAAGTCTGGTCGGTATTTGTCGGTACCGTCATCGGAATGCTCCTATTGGGCGAGGCGCTCGAACATGGCCGCTACCGCATCTGGATCGCGATAGCCGCTCTTGACGACCGTCTCACGGATATTTTGATACTGCGCTTCTGCGGGATTTCGCACGGAGCGCGTTCCGGGCTTTGCCATCTGAGGTGCGGCCCGTACCTGCTTGAGTTTCGCGGGTTGTGCGGCTTGGAGCTTCGCATACCGCGCCGCCATGTCGAGAGCCAACATCTGGCGGTGGTCGGTGATGCTGTTAAGCTCGGCATCGCTGAACCCTAATTTATGCCCAAGACTCGTAATCGCGTCCTGGGCTTCTTTCGCCTGCGCCGGATCTCGCCACTCCGGGCGCAACGCCAGGAGCTTTTCGCGCTCGGCAGGGATCACTTGCGAGCGGCTTTGTTCTGCCGCTTGGGCTTCCTGCTGTTTCGCGAGGCCGATCTGCTGCACGTACTGCTGCAACGCCTGCTGGCGCTGCGAGAAATCTGCCGATAGTGCTGCGTATTCTGCGGGGTTTTCCGCGCGCAACTGCTGCCAGTTGATCCGCTGGTAGTCCCCGAGCATCTGCTGCTGAGCAGCGGTAAAGAGCGCCTCGGCCTGCTGGATTCGCTGACCCAATGCTTCGCGCACCTGCTGCTGTTCGCGCTGGAACGATTCCTTTTGCGCGGCGGCTTCGGATAGCCGCTGATAGCCTGCGGACGCGATCTGATAGCCCTTGACCACTTCGCTGAGTGGCCGAAGTTCCTCTTTCCCGTCCACCTTGACGCTTACCGGGATCGAGAGAAACCCATCCGGGTCGATCTGGTTCTCTTTCAGGTACGCATCGAGAGAATCGTAGCTCTTGACCTCCGGCTCCGGTGCCGCGGCTTCGGCCTGAGCCGGCCCAGCATCCTCGCCTTCCGCTGCTGGAACTTCCGGCGCAGCGACTTCCGGCGCATCTTCGGATTGGTCCCACGCCCGTTCCAATGCGCTCTCGAGCGCTTCCCCCGACGCCGCTTGCGCGGTGGTCGTGTCAGTCATAAATAGACTCCGAGGTTACGTAAGCCGTACTTGACGGCATTTGCCATGCGGTCCACCGAGGACTCGCGCAGCCGAAGCTGTTGCTTCTGGAAATCGCCGCTCTCCATGAGCGCACGCAGATAGTTCTGCAAGCGATTCCATAATTGTTCGGTGAGGACGAGCCGCACCATCATGTCGGTGTCACCGACCGGGCATTTTTCGCGAAGCTGCGTTAGCTGCGACTCGATATGCCCACATGCTTCCCGAAAGATCGGCGTCTCCAAGAGACGTGCCGCTTCGTCGCCCCTGGAGATTTCATCCTCGGGGCTGAATTGCGATCCGTTCAATTAACTCCCCTGTAGTCCTTGGATGTCTTGGCGAAGCACCGTGCCAGCATTCACCGCTGGATCCTGCTTCAACTGCGCGGCCACGATGGGCGCGAGGATCTTCGCTATTTCGGTGAACATCTGCACATCCATGCCGGCGAGGTTCACCATGCGGTCCTCGCGGTTCTGGAGCGCCGCGTGAGTGACCTCGGCCTGCGCTCGCGCCTGTGCGCCCTGCTCTTGGATCTGAGCCTTCTGTAGACCGGCCTGCGCCTGCACTTGGGCGGCCTGTAGTCGCGTCTGAGCCTGGACAACAGCCGGATTGGGCTGAGGGGGATGCTGTTTCGTCCACTGCTGGTATTGGGGACTATCGGGATCCATCGCGTACTGCTCGGGCTGTTCGTAACCAAGCAAGTTACATCCCATGCGAAAAGTGTTGTATGCCTCTTTCGGCCCAACGAGTCCTATCGACGCGATCTTTTCCTGCATCTGAGTAAGCATCATCAGGTTCGAGCGCGCTTCTTCCCGCGAACCGCTCCCAAGTCCGACGTTCGCCGACACCCGAGTGCGCTCGCGCCACTGAGCGGGTTCGATCTCGACCCACTTGCCGCGTAGCTCGAACTGCGTCTTTTGATCCTGGTGGCGAATGATGAGCGTGTGGATCTTTAGGAAAATGTCCTTGATCCCCTCCGCCAAACACCGCGCCATCATCTCGATCTTGAGCCCCGCAGCCGCCATCCCGGCGAGCTGTCCACCCTTCGTCACGTTCTGGAGCGCGTCCGCATCCACCCCAATCGTGTCCTTACCCACGCCGGTACGGAACTCGCGCCAACTGTCGATGTATTGCGCCATCGGGAGCGCTTGCTCCACGATGTTGGAAGGGTGCTGAAACGGCATGATGACGTTCCCCGGCGCACCGTTCGTCCTAACCACTCCACCCGCGCGCGAGGTCATCAGGTCCGTCAGGTTGCAGTTGCGATAATCTACCGCGACGCGACCATTGTTCGCCAGCCGCAAGTTATTGAGCATCTGCCGAACGACTTCCGACTTGATGACCTGGATATCTTGCAGGTCGTCGTAAAGGGATAACCCCGTATGACGATGCGGCATCCGGCGAGATAGGCACGAAACGAACGGGGTTTCCTCGAGTTCCTCATTCTCGATGATCTTGTCTCCCGCTATCAGGATATGCCGCAATTCCGCTATACCGTCGCCGTCGTAGTCGATGCGGATTGCCACGTCGCGGACCTCGATCTCTTGCATCGCCCGATTCGCCTCGCCAATCGGATTGTCCTGCATTGCCATCTGATCGACGACGACGTTACGCGCAAGCGCGTCCATCTCCATCCAGTCCGGCTTACCTGGCGCGAGCGAGTTCACGAGGTCCGAACTAAAGCCGTCGGCGATAAGCGTCGAGCGCGTCTTGGTCGTCTTGTGGCAGACGAATACGCTCTCGTTATCGACCGGGCCGCGAACCAGCGGCGATACCAGCATTTCCTCGGCGGGCACGCACGCGACCCTGATCCGCTTGGTTTCCTTGGTTCGCCGGATCTTAAGGTCGAACACCGACATCGGCGGCATTCCTAGCGGCATGTCGACCTGGTGCTCGTTCTGCTCGAGCACGTCGATCTTCTCGCCATCCTTGTCGGCCAGTAACTGCGATACCTCATCCTGGGGTATCCCCGAATATCGCTCGGTCTTGGCGTCCTTGTATTCCTCGACCCAAACCTTGGCGTACCCGTTACGCAACAAGAGCGCGTCTTTGATGAAGTCGTGGAGGACGAAAAAACCGTCGTTCTCCTTCATGAATATGTGGTTAACGTACTCAGTCTCGACCTCCGCTTGGTCGGTGTCCTGCGGAGATGTCGGATCGAACACGCAGGGCGGACTTATTCCGCAGAAGATGCGCTGCAACTGCGGGACGATCCATTCGATGGTGTCCTTTAGCTCGGGGATCACAACCGCCGAGCTACCTTCGACCTCGTTCCCAATCGGACGGGCAAAGTACGCGTTAAGGGCGTCGTAGCGGTCGATCTCGAGCGTCGTCCATTGCCGATTGTTGGTCGCCGCCGTCGAACCGATGACACCCCCGGACGCAACAGGACTGCCTAGCGCATCCTTCTCGTACTGCGCGACGAGCGCGAGCAACTGATCTTCAGTAAATTTAGCCACGGCGCTTCAGGGCGAGCGTTTGCGGTTTGTTCGGCGCAATGGCTTCCCGCTGCGATTCGAGCTTCTCCAGCCGCTCGCGCATTTCCTCGGCGCGGCGCTCGAGCTCCGTCAGCCGGTTTAGGATCTCCATGCTCATATGACCTTGACCTTTGAATAAGGGAGCCGCGCGTACATCGGGTTGCGTCGCTTCGAATAACGCCAGTACTGTTTACCGACGGGGCAGTAAAAAACTCGCCCCACCGTATCGCCCGTCTGACTAATCAGCCCGCGATGAAACACGCATATCGCCGTTTCCGCCGCGCACGCTTCGTCCTCCCGCACCGGAGGGATCGCATCGGTCGAGTACGCGCTCATACTGGGCGAGTATCGGGATAAGCTATCGGCGGCAGATTGAGCGCCCCGTATTCGTCGTTAGCGCTCCTGGCCGCAATCGCCATGTACCGGAACGCATCGGCACAATGGCTAGACCAGTCATGCACCGGGGTCGCCTTCAATTCGCTCATACGCTGGTTGTACGCCCACCGATAAGCCCGTAGTGCCTCGAGTCCTTCCTTGCACTTCTCGGCGTCGAACGTGCAACGGGGGAACATCATCCGCGCGGCGTTTACGCCTTCCTCGAGGCTGAGTTTCGCCGTGATCTCGCAGCGAAAGCCGTTTTGGCGCATCACCTCCGCGAAGGTGAGCCCGGATGCTGCGTTTCCATTGTTGGCATCGTGAGGCAGCCAACAAGTCCCGTACTGATACGACTTGCGCGCCAAGATAGAGGCATAGAACGGCGCGGCTTCCCCGGAGTCCTCGTAGAAGTCGATCACGCGCACCGCGCCATTAAGTAGCTGGTAGAACCAGATAGCCGTCGAATCGCCGTACCCGATGTCCCATGCCGTGTGAACCAACAGCGACGGATCGTAAGGAACGCTCTTGATGCGATCCTGCGCCGCAATCAGCTCCTTCGCGTACACCGCTCCGATGATCGCGGCCTCGAAAGAACATTCATACTCTTGCTCGTACTGCGCCTCGGTCATTGTGCGTCTGGCATCCGCAAGCTCGGCGTCCGATAACAGCTTCGTCTGACTTACCGGCAGGAAGACGCGCATCCACCCTGGCAGCGTCGCAGCGTCGTCGTACACGCGCCAAAACTCGTTCTTCCCTCGCGGCGTGCCGATAAATACGGCCCACCCGTTGCGGTCGGAAAGCGTCGGGCGAATGACCTCGCCCCACAAACTCGGGCGCATGTCGGCGAACTCGTCGAGCACCACCCCGTCGAGGTACATCCCCCGAAGCGCATTGGGGTTGTCTGCGCCGAATAGCCGGATCTGCGACCCGTTAGCTAGGCGAACCGCTAACTCAGATTCGCGAAAGTCCTTCTCGGGATCTTGGACAACCGGCCCCGCGTAGCGCTTGAGATAGTTCCATGCGGCGGTCTTGGCCTGTTCGCGAAATGGGGCGATATAGGCGTATCGCGCATCCCGCTTGCTGGTAGCCAGCGCGCGCGTCAAGAGTTCCATGATGCACGCGACCGTCTTGCCACACCGTCGATGCGCCACGATTATCGCCCACCGCTCACCCCGGCAGTGGAACCGCATGAACTGCGGTCGCGGGACGTAATCTATTGGTCGAGCGGCGATTTCGGGAGCGGCCATATGAGGGTGTGCGCCACAGCACCCGACAGATGCAGGTCTTTCGGTGCCTCCGCCTTCGCCAGCGTACGCTCGATCAGAAATGTCGCCGAACGGATCTGCTCGGCAGTTAGCGCAATTTTCCCGAGCGCATTGTCCTGCAAGCGGTTTATCAACTGACTGGTGCGAATGCGGCGCACCACCAGATCGCTGTGCCGCGGGTTTAACCTAGCTGCCATTGTTTCGCCCTCGCGGGTAGAAACGGACCGATCAACGGTAACTCTTACCGAGCTTCTCGAAGTCCGCGTGTGATTTGGGGTGAGAATCGCCGAGCTTGGCTCGCGCTTTCGACTTGATCCGCGCCTCGGTGGTCGGCGAGATGTCGCCGGCCCGTTCCGAGCGGGTGGCCCCGCTGATCGCAAGCCTCGCGTGTTCCTTGTCGGGCATCGGGAAGCCGTGCTTACCCTTTGGCCCTCCACCCGCAAAATCCTTCTTCGGGAGAGCGTCCCGGCGCCGTACTGTTAATCGCATGTTCACTCCTTAATCAGCCAACACCGGGAGAATCCCCGACAGCGCCAATACCTTCTGTGCGTTCGAGGTAGCGCATACGACCTTGACGTCGTAAGCGCAGCCCGTTATCCCGGCGCGCACTCCGACAATCGCCTTTGTGAGCGTGGCGTCCAGGCCGTTGACGCCAGTCAGGATCGCGCTCGGGCTTGGGTCGGTGCCTGAGACGAGCGTCACGGTCACCGTCGGAACGCTGGTAAGCGTCTCGCCCGAGGCGAGATTGCTCGACAGGTCGAAGGTGAGCGCTACGGACTCACTCGGGTCTTTGGTGTCAAAATAACTGGGCATCAATGCACCGTGAACGAACGCGGGCCGAGTGTTGCCGCGAAGCGGCGGGACGCGAGACGTACCGTGAACGAACGCGGGCCGAGCCCCACGACATACGCCGGATCGCCGACGAGGACCGCAGGGGAACCAGCGGTCCCGGTGGCTATCACGGAATCCGGAGATTCGACGATTGCAGCGGTCCCGCTGACGCCTTGCGCACCCGCACCCGCGACCTGATCGATGCTTTCCGCGACCGCTGCCGTTCCGGCGACTGCCTGCGCGCCGGTTGCACTAACGACATCAGCCGCTTCGGTGACCGTCCCGGATCCAGTGACCGACTGGCCACCGCTCGCCGAAACCGCATCAGCAGGTTCGACGATTGCGGCTACACCGCCGCCGCCAGCCGATCCGGTGGCACTGACCGCATCCGCGCTTTCGGAAATCGCCGCAGAACCGGCAACGCTCTCGGCGCCAGTGGCGGAAACCGCGTCAGCGGCTTCGCTGACCGCAGCGGTTCCGGCGACAGCTTGTGCGCCCGTGGCCGCGACAATATCCGATGCTTCGGCAACCGCTGCGGTGCCGGTGACACCCTCGGCGCCAACTCCCGTGACTACATCAGCCGCTTCATTCGCGGCAGCGGTGCCGGCGACGATGAGCGCACCGACCGCCGCTATGGTGTCGGCTGCCTCGGTGATCGCAGCGGAGCCGGAAACGCCGCTCGCAGGAGGTAGCGAATAGATGCGCCTCGGGCTTCGCGGTCGCACCATGATCCAGGGTTCGGCGGCGAGCCACTGCATCTCGGCCGGCGTCAGGACGCGCGAATAGAAACGCAGCCCGCTGATCGTGCCAACAAAGCCACTTCCGGCGAGTGAAGGGTTCACCCCGACGGACAGCGGATTCGTCGAAGCGAAATTTATCGTTTGCGTGCTGCCTCCGGTGGTCACCGGTAGCAACGCGCCATCGCCGAAGAGATTGACGCCCAGTTGGGTCGCGCCGGCCGGCTTCGTGAGGCCCCAGCCGTGAACTGCGCCGTCGTTAAACGTCGCCGCGTTGGACGTGACGAACGGCTCGTTAAAAACCAGTTTTCCGCCGATCACCGCCAGCGTGAATTCAGTTCCTCCCGTCGTGCCGCCAAACCTGCACAGATAATTCGTGAAATTACCTGTGACGGAGCGCGTAGAAAATTGCGCAAACGCGCTGAACGCTCCGCTGCCAGTGAACGGCGCGATGATCGCCATGTTGCCGGCATCAGTAGTTACCGCCCGCGAAAGAGCCGTGCCGACCGCGCCGACGGCGAAATTTCCGTTCGCGTTGACCGCGAGATTATTCCCCGCGACCAGATCGACGAGCGACGCGTTGAGCGGCCAGAATCCGACGAGCCCGTAACTGAGCGGATGCGCCCAGATAAGCTCTATGGGTCCTTCCGGAACCTGATTCGGCTGCCATCCGCCTTTTTTGGCGATATACGCCATGGCGGTATTACCCGTTCAGGTTGATCTTGTCGGAGGCGAACGCGACGATATTGCCGGTCGCCGCGAGAGCGTTACCGATCGAATTCGTGACCGCCAGTTTAAACTTCGTCGGCGGGATTTGGCCGATGTAGACCGATCCGGTCTGCGTTCCGCTCGCCAAACTCGGTGCCCACGTGATGTTGCCGACGAAATATGCGGCTCCCGGCGCAACGGTGCCGCTCGCCGTCCCGTCGCCATAGGTCGTGCCGTCCTGATTGAGCGGCAGCAGGTAGACCGAGAGGTACGGCGTCCCCGTACCGGTCGCGAGCGTCGGCAAGCTCACCGACACAAAGCCGTCCGTCATCAGGTTCGTGGTGTTGTCGATCGCCGTGGCGGCAACCGCGGTCGAGCCGGAGGAGAGCGAGTTCAGTTCGGTGGATAGCGCGGTCGAGTACGAAAGCGCGGCATTCCAGATGGCTGTGTTTGCCATTAGAGCGCCCTCGCCGCGACGAGATCATTCTCGATGATCCCGCCGGGCCAGCCCCACAGGGACGCTTGCGAGACGAGGGTCTGCGCGAGCGTACCGATGGCTTGGGCGGCAGCCGCCGGGATGAGACCAGCCGAAACGAGCGCCGATATCAGCCCATTGATCGCGGTGGCTTTCGTGGGATCGGAGAACTGTAGGCTCTCGAATAACGGCGGCGGTCCGATCATGAGTCCGAACGTCTGTGCGGCATTCGACGCCTGCGCGGTCACGGCGCCCGCAATCGGAGGCGGATTCGCCGCCCAGCCCTTGATCGTCGGGAGCGCGCCCGAGAGCGCAAAGTAGGCGAGCGCGTCCGACATCGCGACATCGACCGCTTGTACGACGGTCGCGGCGTTGCAGGCGGAGATCGCCTGCGCGTCCGTCATCCCGGCGTATGCACCCCCGCTCGCGAGCGCCGTTTTCAGTGCGGCGTAGTCAGGCATTTGAGACCGTCAGCACGATCCGGAAATCCCCCGGCGCACGCGGCACCGGCATCACAGCAAAGGGCGTCTCGGCAGACCACGGCGAATCGACCGGACCGATTGCGCGGACTGCGCCGA
>JAKALI010000503.1 GCA_021813195.1 Pseudomonadota bacterium | reverse complement strand
ATTCCCCTTACTGGCAGAGAGTGGTAGCCGGGCGAGTCGCATAGTGTTCATACGTACACCGAATAAAGATGGCGGATAGATCCGACGGGGCCGACAGGATTGAAATGCTGCGGACCTTCGTGCGCATCGTCGATGCCGGCAGTTTTTCGGCGGCCGCGGCGCAGACCGGGACCACGCAGCCGACCATCAGCCGGCGCCTCAAGGCGCTCGAGCGGGAATTCGGGCTGCCCCTGCTGCATCGTTCGACCCATGCCTTGCGGCTGACGGCCGATGGCGAGCGCTGCCTGGATCGCGCCCGGGAATTGCTCGCCGCCTGGGACGCCCTTCGCGGGGACGTGCGCGGCAGCGGCGACGAGATCGAAGGCGTGCTGCGGGTGGTCGTGCCGCATGCCTTCGGCCAGGACTTCCTGGTCCGGGTGCTCGCGGATTTCCTGCGGGCGCACCCGAAGGTCCGCGTCGAGTGGCTGCTGCACGATGACCGCAGCATGCACGACTACATCTCGGCCGGCATCGACTGCGCCATCCAGATCGGCGAGGTCCGGGCTCTGGGCGTGGTCGCGGTCAAGCTCTCGGAGGTTCCGCGGGTCGCGGTGGCCGCGCCGGATTTGCTCGGCGGCCGGTCACCCCCGCAGACGCCGGCGGACCTGGAGGCGCTGCCGTGGCTGGCGCTTCACACCTTCTACCGCAATGAGATCGAACTGCGGCACGCGACGAGCGGGGCCGTCGAGAGGGTGACGTTCCGCCCCCGGCTCTCGACCGATAGCCTCTATGCCTTGCGCAGCGCCGCGCTTCGCGGTCTGGGCGTCTGCGTCGGCTCCTCCTGGCTGCTGGACGGCGACATCGCCGAAGGCCGGCTGCGGCGCGTGGCGCCGCAGTGGCAGGCTGCGCCGCTTCCGATCTACCTGATCCATCCTTACGCGCGCTTCTACCCGGCGCGCCTGCGCCGCTTCATCGATGCGGTGAGGGCGGCGATGCCGGCGGTCATCGAGCGCGTGGATGCCTAGGATCGAGCCGGGATCGATTCAACTGACCCGGTTCGTTCCGCATCCACCAGCCAAGGCATGGACTGCGCCGACGAATCCAGCGCTTCACGCCAAGTGGTGGCCGAGGGCGCCTTGTCGTCTTGATGTGCAGCCGTGGCCAACTGAACGTGGATTAGTGCCTGTTAACGCTATTTATGCACCCGCGCCGGGGCATGGCCAGCAGGATGTCGCCGAGCAGCGCTGCCAGCCCGAACCCCGCACCGACGAGGCAGATCGCTGACCAGCCACCCCAGGCCCAGGCAATGCCGGCCAGTGCCGAACCGGCCGCTCCCCCAAGGAAGAAGATGCCGACGTAAAGACCGTTGAGCCGTCCCCGCACCTCGGGTCGAAGAAGATTGATTGCACGACGACCGAGCGTCTGGTCCCCGGTGACGCCGATGTCCAGAAGCACCGCACTCAGCCCCATGAGGATCAACGATGGCAAGGTCCATTGAGTTGCCGTAATCCCGGACCACGCCGCCAAGGCGAAAGCCGCGACGACGCAGAGGTGGAAGACGACCATCGCGGGCGTTGTCAGCCCGCGATCCCCCAGATTCCCGGCAATCGGTGTCGCGAACACCCCTCCGGCGCCGACCAGCGCGAAGACCGCGATTCCGCGCTGCGTCAAGTCGAATGGTGGCTGTGCCAGCCGCAAGGCGATCGCGGTCCAGAACAGGCTGAATGCGGCCATTCCCAAGCTCGCGTTGAGCGCGCGATGCTGGAGCGTCGATTCCCGCCGCGCCATCTCCCACAACGAAGCAAGGAGCGCCGTGTACCCGTGCAATGAGCGCGGCGGATGGCGCCGCGGCAGGCGCACTGCGAGCACGACAGTCAACAGCAGCATCATCACGGCGTCGGTGACGAAGAAGGCTCGCCAGCCGAGCGTCCCGGCGACGGAACTGGCCAGCGGGCGCGAAAGGAGGATGCCAAGCATCAGGCCGCTCATGACGTTGCCGATCACCCGGCCGCGGCGCTCCGCCGGCGCCATCGAGGCAGCCAGGGGTACGAGAATCTGGATGGCCGAACAGGTTGTGCCAAGCGCCAACAACAACACCAGCAGCGAGGCGGCGTTCGGTGCGAGGGCGACGGCGCCGGTGGCCAGCGCTGCGCAGACGAGGAGGCGCACGATCAGCGCACGGTTCTCGTGCAAGTCAGCCAGAGGCACCAGTACGAACTGACCCAGCGCATAGCCGAGCAGGGGGGACATCGCCACGAGCCCGTCGCTTGCCGGCGCCAGGTCGATCGAATGGCCGATCAGCCGCACCAGGGTTTGAGGCGCAGACAGATTGGTGACGATGACGCCCACCGCCGCGGCGAAGAGCAAAGTCGTCGACCCGGTGATCGCGGTGGCCGATATCGGCTCGGGATCGTTGACATGGATGGCTGTCGCATTGGCTTCGTTGACGTCGTTCACGGAATGGTCTCGGACTATGCTTATTGGACATATTTCGAGATAAGCCTATGCTTTGGCTGCAAGATGCGTCAATTGAAAAATTCTTGATTTCAATATGCGAATTGAGCATGAATATCCGTGACCTGGAAGCCTTCATCGCGGTCGTCGAGACAGGTTCGATCGTCGCCGCATCTGCCCGGTTGAGTCTGACGCAGCCGGGCGTCAGCCGTCGTATCCAGAATCTGGAAGATCGGCTCGACGCCGTACTTCTCGATCGGCAGTCGAAGCCATTGCGCCCTACACCCGCCGGGCGCGCCGCTTACGAACATGGACGCCAGGTCCTGCGCTCGCTGGACGATCTGAGGGCGGGCGTTTCACCCGACGGCGAGACCCGTGGCGAATTCCGCCTGGGCATCTCGCCTTGCCTCTCCGAAACGGCATTGGCAAGCCCGCTCGATCGGCTGCGGGCAGAATTTCCCCTGCTGACGATCAGGATTGTGTCTGGCTGGTCAGCGAGCCTCACCGAGAGGCTGTCCAGAAACGAACTGGATGCGGCCACGCTCTGTTTGGCCGATGGCGTGGCGCCTCCCGGGGACCTGGTCAGCGAGGACCTCGGGACGCAGTCCGTGCTGCTCGTCGCGGCTCCCGCGCTTGGTGTGCCGAAGGCTCCGATGCTTCCCGATCTCGCTCACTTTCCGTGGGTGATGAACGATACCAGTTGCGGCTTCCGGGCCTTCATTCGCCATACCTTCGAGTCTGCCCGCCTGCCGTTTCACGTCGCCGTCGAGGCGCTCAGCTCCGATCTCAGGATGTCCCTGGTCGCGCGAGGCGTCGGCATCGGCGTCGTCACGCCCGCCGCATTCGCGGCGAGTCCTTGGCAAGGTACGGTGCAAATCATCGATTCGCCGGAGTTTCGGCCTCAAATGCGTGCCTGGCTGCTGCACAGGCCGTCCACCGGTCGCTTGTATCGGCCGATCGAGGTCCTGCGCAGCGCCCTTCTGGAGGCGTTGGCAGAACCGCCTCTTGCGCAGGAATGACGATCGGCTGCGCGCCATCGTCGATCGCAGGGCAAAGTGGCTCGTTGCGCCGCATTTCATGTATTCCCGGAAGGGCACGGAGCGCCGTGCCGACTGACTGTGGAGACGTTCATGTTCCGAAGAGATCTGAACCCTGGCCGACGCAACAATGGAGCCGATCATGCAGACTCGCCCTGAGCATTCACGCCTTCGATCGCTTGCCGGGCCTTCGGGCGGAGGGTGGTTCGATCTCGCGCGGGAGATCTCGGAGAAGCTAGACCAGCAGCATGGACCAGACCTCACGATCGACGTCATTCCAGGTGGAGGGTTCGACAACCCGCTTGCAGTCGATCGCGGTCGCGCCGACATTGCCATGACGGTCGATTTTCTTGCTCATGCTGCAATCGCAGGCTCTCCGCCGTATGAGCATCCGACGACAAACATCGCGATTCTGGTCGACGGGCTCTCGGCGCTGCCATTCCATCTGCTGCGTCGTACACCTGCAGCCGTCATGCTCGATACGGCAATCCGTCAGCCAGGATTTCGAGTTGCGATACCAGAACGACATACCGCTGATGAATTGACATTCCGCTTCGCGATGGACTTCTACGGTGAAAGCTACGCGTCGATCGCGGAGAAGGACGGCCTTGTGATCCACGGCGACTACACCGACATCACCGATGCCTTTTGTGGCGGACAGGTTGACTATCTTTTCGGTGCGACAACGTCACCAGCGAATGTGATTCGTTCGACTGCCATGCGTTCGCGCGAGGCGAGA
>JAKALI010000502.1 GCA_021813195.1 Pseudomonadota bacterium | reverse complement strand
GCGGATTCGCGAGTCGCTCGAGGAGCGATCGCGGTAGGCCGCCGTCCTTGAAGTACCCAATGTCGACCTACCGAAGTGTGGTTCCGGTGGTTTATGGGCCCTTTGTCACGTATGAATCAGCGTACGCGGGGCGGGGAAGAAAGCAGCCCCGAGATTCGCTTAATTTAGGGCGAAATACCCCCTTGGCAAGGAGGCGGATTGGGTGTAGAGGATCGTCCGACAGCGACTTCCCCTATTTTATTCTCGACAAAAAAACACGGTATCGTCATGACACTTGAGGAATTCGACGCGCGCAACCGCGCCGTCAACGCCGCGCTGCTGAGGAAATTGCCCCTGATCCTATCGATCCCTGTCGCGGCTATCGTCGTGATCTATGAATTCGCCAGACATCCAAACCAAGTTTCGGTCAGGTATGCAGGGGTATGGCTGGGTGCCATTGTTTTCGGCGGTGCGCTCGGAATGTCTGCGATCTTGAGTTGGCTGATCAACACCGCGAGCCGTCGCGCGGGGCTCATCTGTCCAGCGTGTAATGCGCCTCTTGGTGGTTATGTTAAGACGGTGAGACAAACCTGTCGCTGCCCCCAGTGTTCGCACGTGATAATTGAATCCCAAATGCCGGCGGCCCAATAGAGGCGTGCTGCTGATCATGAGGTGGTGCCGACGCCGGCGAACATATGGCAATGGCACTGACGCGAGATTTCAAGAATACCGTGGTCGCTCGGATCGAGAGAGATCCAGCATTTGCGAAGGAACTTCTTCATGAGGCGACCGCGCTGCTCATAAACGGTGAAGCCGAGACGGCACGGGCGATCCTGCGCGATCTCGTCAATGCGACATTGGGATTCGAACAGCTCGCGAAGTTGACGGACGTTCCGAGTAGGAACCTGCATCGCGTGCTCTCAGCCAAGAGCAATCCGAGCATGGACAACCTTGCCGCCATCTTCGGCGCATTGAGCCGAAAAATTGCCGGCGGCACAGACTATACGACGCAGCGGAAGGTCGCGTAACGTAACAACCCGTTGCGGCCGCGCGCGACCGACCGCGTTTGGGAGATGCCATAGACTCTTGAGCAGGCGTGCCGCTCCGGGCTTTTCGGTGCGGTCTTGGGGTATTTGGCATATGTTGGTTGCGCTTGACCGAGAATGTCGCGGGCCGAAGCGTCCCGGATATATAAGCCCTAGCCATTGGCATTTTTGCGCGCTCTTTCCGACCGCGATACTCTTGCTCGCGGTCGTTTGTCTTCCTATCCAAGAAACTGCCGACGGCGCTATACGCGGGCCTACTCGCAATCGAAATCGTATCCGTCATACGCTCATGCTCGCCTAGGGAAATGGGATTTAATTTGGTGCTCGCGCTCGCGCCTGAAACATCGAATGCGCACTCAGCAGATGACGACTCAAGGTCGCCGCTCATTAGTGACCGCTTCGAGCATTCCATTCTCGAGTGATGTCCATTGTGGCCATACCAAATCCGTTCACCGTCTGGCTAGCGCTTGAACTTTGAGAGATAACCGCTGGCGGCCCATCCTTCAGTAACGGCGCCGGAGGCGCTATTAAAATAGCGTATCTTCTACCAAGCACCATTCGTCTCCAATACCTCAATGCTTTGATGTTTCGCTAGCTTGCCAATAACTCTGCTATTCGAGTTCGGATACTCACGCACTTGCAAATCATTACCTCGCACACAACGCAAGCTTTCGGCTAATTCTTCGCCGAAGTCATTGCGAATTTCAGTGACTATGGCAAGCTGCGTCGTTCGCTCCTTTTTAGGGAGAAAAACGTGTTCAACCCGATGAGTGAAGATCTCTGGCAACATGATGAATAAAAGAAGATGCAGAAAGATCTTAACAATGAACGGTTGATTTTCAAGCCATCGATTCCACTTGGCCTCTGCGCCTTCCGTTTTCTCGCTTAATTGTGCGGGCATTTCAACGGTGGAGCCACTCGTAACAGTGCCAAGGCCATGCAGTTTGGCCTCTGTAGCTGTCAATGCCCCATTACCTGCGATGGCATCGAGTTCCGGGCGAACCACTTCCGCGATATTCTGTAAAGCGGCTAGCAAGTCGCCGGTCTTTATGAATTCGGCCGAAATATTGGAACGACGAGCGATGTCCTCGAACTGCTTGAGTAGCGGTGAGTCGTACGCAGTTGCCCATCTGGTGGCGGCGTCTTCAAACAATGTAGAGCTTTATATCAGCGTTTTCTGAAGTCTCAGCCACGGCGCATTTGCTGTTTGAGCTGCCATCGTGTTGGCAAGCCGCCACGCTTCAGACTGTCGTGCAATATCTTCCGCAACCTTCATCAGTGCAGACTGTTGGATGGCGGCAATTGCGTTCTGCCAGCGGGTGGCGTCTTCCTGCATCTGTTTGGCGAGTCGACGGAATGGGTTGTCGATCGCTGCAAGCGCCAACCGGCTTTTCGGCATGTGGCGAATCGCCTGCATGAAGGGACTGTCGATGGCCTTGGCCATGAGCGCGAGAACCCAATCCGTCGAAGGAACAATCTCAGTCAGCGGAGGTTTTGCCGGAGCGACTGTTTCCTTCGGCGTACCTTCTGGTGACATGGATTTATCCTCTGGCATTGGGGCGCTTCCCTGGTGGCACAGCTAGTCAATAATAATACGACGATATCGTGCAGTCCGTTTACGGCCCACAGCGGTCTGTCGTGATCGGCCGCGCACGAGACCTGTGCTCTCGTGACACGCGCGCGACCCTTGGCACTAAGGCGCGTGCGTCATGCCTTGGCCGGTGGAGTGCGCTAAGGGCCTCGAGTGCACGCCGCCATCTCGGTAGGATCGCGAGAGTGGGGCTGTTAAGCTGGTGATAACACAGAGCCCGCGGTCATACGTGCATCATCACGAGCACCGCATTGCGCTGATATCGTGCGGCATCTGGCAGGAGGTCGGACGGCCTTCTGACGTGACGCTTTGACCGTGCGAGGGCTGCACGGACCTGACTACGTCAGGATCGTCGCACTGAGTGTCGCGACAACGGAGTGAGAGCGCACTCCTGCACCCAGGCAGGGTGTATGCCGTAATATTTGCCGATGGCACGACACCCCGACGAGGCACCGGACATTGATCTCGCCGACGAACTGATCTTCCGTCCGCGTGGCCTCGGCCTGCAGCCATTCACTCCCGAGGAAATGGCCGGGCGTAAGACCCCCGATCGCCGGGTGCTTCGCACCGGCGAGGTCGTTGCCTTCACCGAGATCAAGTCCCCGCGCGATGACTGGATGGACGAGAAGCTCGAGCAGGCCGCACCTGGCGAGATGCTGGGCGGCCTCCGAGAGGATCCCGTCTTCAACCGCATCAGGCGTCACGTCCGGACGGCCTCCGAGCAGTTCAAGGCTGTAAACCCCTCCAGGCAGCACCCCAACATCCTGGTGCTCGTGAACCACGACACACACTCTGACTATCGCGATCTGCGCGAGACGATAACGGGGTACTTCTACGCTGACACGGGCGAGCGTTTCCCTACGATGAGGCCCGACCTCATCGCGAAGAAGTCGATTGACGCGATCGCTTGGATCGACGCCCGGGACCGGCGCCTCGAAGGCTACATGCTCAACGAGCACGCCACGCCTAGTTTCACGTCCCAGGTGTGTGCGCTGCTCGGTCTCGACCCGACAAACATCAGGCGTTGAGCGACAACTACTCCGCCGGCGTCTTCTCCGACGTCGCCGGCCTAAGGCGGATCAGCCCGAGCATGCTCACCGTGTGGATTAGCCAGTTCGCGAGACCGCGATCAAAGAGCTCGTTTGCCGCCAGGCCATGCAAGGCCTCGTTGCGCAGGTTGAGGCCCCTCGGGTCCGTGAAGAGCACTCGCAGGTGAAAGCGCACGTCCTCAGGCACCGCTGCCCGGAAGTAGTCGTGACTGAGAACCTCGCCGAGGCCGATCGCCTGGAAGGCTCGGTAGTGGCTGACCGGACGCATGACCGGAGCCCCCAACATCCCGAGGAGATTACGCAACGCCGCCTCAATCTGCGGCAGCAGTACGTGCGTCGCCTTAATCCAGTCCTCGGCGAACCATCCCGCGAGTCCCTCGCGCACCAGTGCCAGCCTTGCCGGGGGAAACAGCGGGGATTCTGCAAGCCATGTCGCCAAGCGTTCGAGGTCGACGTTATGCTTTGCCCGGAAGCGGGACAGCGTCACATTGAGGAACGGCGCGCCCTTGCCGATGAGATTCGCGGCGTGGTAAATCGCGCGTCCGTCGAGGTCCT
>JAKALI010000501.1 GCA_021813195.1 Pseudomonadota bacterium | reverse complement strand
TGGCGAGATCAATCAGGGCTTCAAGATCGCCCTGTACGGCGTGTCGCTTGGCCGGGTCTACAATTCGGCGCGCGCGGTCGGGCAGGGCCGTTGGGCGTTGGAAATGGCGATCGACTATGCGAAGCAGCGCGAGGCGTTCGGCGCGAAGATTGCCGAGTATCAGGGCATTTCTTTCCCACTTGCCGAAGTGGCGACGGAACTTCACGCAGCTCATCTCATGGGGCTGAACGCCGCGATGTTGCTCGACCGCGGCGAGAAGGCGTTGAAGGAGCTTTCGATGGCCAAATCTTACTCGGTGCAGGCCGGATTCCGCGCCTTGGATCGCGCCATACAGACCCATGGAGGCATGGGCCTGACTAACGAACTCGGCCTCGTCCATGCATGGCAGGACCTTCGGATCGTCAATATTGCCGACGGCACGAATGAAATCCTGGCGCGTATGATTTGGCAGCAGCTGCTGGCGGGTGATCGCGACCTGTAATGCCCCGCTCGATTGCGGCGCTGCCATCGTTTGTCTCGGTGCCTCCTTGTAGCGCAACAAAACAGCCCGGCCAACAACGGAGTTCCATTCGACGACGGCCCTCGAGAAGCAGCGTGGAGCCTATGTCCGGGAGTCAAGGGGCTATAGCAATCGGCTGCACGGCAGCTCGGATATGCAGAATGTGACTTTGCAATGTGCGGACCAGCGCGGACGCACGGACGATCTTCGTTTGCCGCAGGTCGAGATCAGCGTCATGAGCGCCGGGCAGGCGCCGACATCATGGCTATTGTCGTGACTGGCCAGTTGTCGCGCGGGCGTCGGGCTTTGACCGACGAGCGCGCCACAGTTATCCGCGAGCCGATGCTGGGCGCAACAGGCGAGACGTCGAGGCCTATGCCTCCGAAGTTTGGGAAGACGGCGCCGTGATCCTGCGGCCACACGCGCCGCTCTGGCCATCTCGGTTTCGGTGGCGGTCACGCGCTCATTCAATATCCGCGCTGTGAGATCTTCCGGTCGCGCCGGAGCAGACGGAGGTCTTGACTCGCAACACGGATCCGCATCTATGTTCCTAACAGTTGTTAGAAAATCTGGCTGCCGCGATCTGCGATTGCGAGCCATGCCAAAAGAGCGTCGGCTTAAGTTCAACGTGTTGCTTCGCGATCAGAGGGCAATTTAGATGACGCGGCTGCGCTCCGCTGTGGACACCCATTCCGAGAGTTTTGGTCAAAACCGAGCGTCGCAGCAAGCGCGCATAGCGCTCTTCCGCGAGCGTCTTGCCGAGGCGGTAGCCGGTGGGCGTTTTGATATGCTCCAGCGCCATCGCGCGCGAGGCAAGCTTCTTGTACGCGAGCGGATCGACCTCTTGGTCGATCCCGGCACCGCGTTTCTTGAACTCTCGAGCCTTGCGGCCTGGGGGCAATATGATGGCGACGTGCCTTGCGCGGGTATCGTCACCGGCATTGGCATCGTGCACGATCTGCCCTGCATGATCATCGCCAACGACGCCACTGTAAAAGGCGGTTCATTTTATCACGAGACGGTGCAAAAACATATTCGCGCACAAGAGATCGCAGCGGAAAACCGGCTTCCCTGTCTTTATCTAGTCGATTGCGGGGGGGCCTATCTTCCTGAACAGGACCGAGTATTCCCTGACGCCCGGCATTTCGGTAATTCATTCTATCGCCAGACCAACATGTCAGCCTCCGGACTGCCGCAGATCTCGGCGGTATTCGGTGGCTGCACGGCGGGGGGCGCCTATATTCCGGCGCTCTCGGACGAGGTCATCATGGTGCGTGGCAATGCGCGCATCCATCTCGGCGGACCCTCGATCGTCAAGGCGGCGATCAATGAAGATGCGGACGGCGAAACCCTTGGCGGGGCCGAAATGCATACCCGCATCTCGGGCGTCAACGACCATCTGGCCGAAGACGAATATCACGCATTGGCTCTGATGCGCGACATCGTCGGCAATCTCGGCCTCAAGCGGCTGATGGCCCCGCATGCGCCCGCCGCTGCACCCCTGCACGATGCCGAAGAGCTTTTGGGGATTATCAGCGCCGATCGAAAGAGACCCTATGACGTACGAGAACTCCTGCTGCGCATGATCGACGCGGGCGAGTTCCGCGAATTCAAGCCGAATTGGGGCGAGACGCTCGTCTGCGGTATCGCCCGCATCCACGGCTACGGCGTCGGGATCCTCGGCAACAACGGCGCGCTTCTCTCCGACAGTTCGCTCAAGGGCGCGCAGTTTGTCTCCATGTGCGATCAGCGCAACATCCCACTTCTGTTTCTGCATAACATTCCCGGCTTCATGGTCGGTACCGAGGCCGAGCGTCGCGGTATTGCCAAAGACAGCGCCAAGCTGGTTTACGCCATGTCAGTGGCCAAAGTACCCCGGCTGTCGGTAATTGTCGGCGGCTCCTACGGCGCCGGAAACTACGGCATGTGTGGTCGGGGGTTCGCGCCGCGCTTTCTCTTCGCCTGGCCGACGGCCGAGTTGGCGACTATGTCGGCCGACATTGCCGCCAACGTGATGATGGAACTGCGCCGCCAGAGAGGCGGCCAAGCCGACGCCATGCAGGCCGACTTGCAGCGGATCGAGGCGCAAGTGCGCGCGCAATATGCCGAACAGTCCGACCCCTATTACGCCACCTCGCGGCTGTGGGACGACGGATTGATCGAGCCGGCCCAGACCCGTGACGTGCTCGGCCTGTGCCTAGCCATCGTGGGTTCGACGCCGCCGGCCGGACGCCATACGCCGGTCTTCAGAATGTAAGGATGTGCGTGATGTCCCATGACAGCTTCAGAACCGTAACCGTAGAGGTGGATGCGCGCGGTGTGGCGACCGTCACGCTGAACCGTCCGGACAAGCACAACTCGCTGGATGCCGATCTGATCGCCGAGTTATCTGATGTCGCGCAGGCGCTGACCTCGAACAAAGACATTCGTGTCATCGTGCTGACCGGGGCAGGGAACAGCTTCTGTGCCGGAGGCGATTTCAACTGGTTCGCCTCGAACGTGCAGAAGAGTCGCGCAGAGCGGGTGGAACAGAGCGCTTCTATCGCGCGCCTGTTGCGCCACCTGGACGCGTTGCCCAAACCGCTGATCGGACGTGTCAATGGTGCTGCATATGGCGGCGGCGTTGGGCTGATATCGGTGTGCGACTACACGATCGGGGTCGATAACGCGAAGTTTGGCTTGACCGAAGTACGGCTCGGCCTCTTGCCCGCAAACATTTCGCCTTACGTGGTTGCGCGCATCGGTGCGGCGGCATCGCGCGAGACAATGCTGTCGGGAGCCTTCTTCGACGCGATGCGAGCCGAACGCATCGGGCTGTTGACCGAGGTGGTCGCATCAGATGCGCTGGACGAAGCTGTGGAGCGCGTGGTTCGCGCCCATCTGCAGGCCGCGCCGGAGGCGGTGGCCGACCCCAAGCGGTTGATCGCCTATGTCGCGACCCACGGGCTCGACGATAGCATGATCTACACTGCCGACCGGCTGGCCGACGCTTGGGAAAGCGAGGAAGGAATCGAGGGAATCGACAGCTTCCTCGGCAAGCGGGCGCCTTCATGGCGGGCGGGATGACGAGCTTTTCTCGCGTTCTCATTGCAAATCGCGGCGAAATCGCACGCCGGATTCAGCGGGCCTGCGCAAAGCTAGGGCTGGAAAGCATCGCCATCTATTCAGAGGCGGATCGTGATGCGCCCTTCGTGGCCGAAGCAGACGACGCCATCTGCATCGGCCCCGCCCCAGCGGCCGAAAGCTATCTCAACATCGACGCCATTCTCGCTGCCGCGAGCGCTGCCGGGGCTGGCGCCATCCATCCCGGTTATGGCTTTCTGTCTGAGAACGCCGATTTCGCTGCCCGCGTGATCGACGCCGGGCTGGCGTTCATCGGGCCTTCACCCGCTACTATCGCACGCATGGGATCGAAGATCGAGGCGAAGAGCGCGGCGGCGGCGGCAGGCGTACCGGTGTTGCCCGGCTACAATGGGGAAGACCAGTCCGAGAATCAGCTGTTGAAGGAAGCGGCCGCGCTTGGCGTGCCGCTTCTCGTAAAGGCTAGTGCCGGCGGCGGCGGGCGAGGCATGCGGCTTGTCGCCGATCTGGCCGACGTACGCGAAGCCATCGCCGCCGCCCGGACCGAAGCCGGAAGAGCCTTCGGTGACGCTACCGTGTTCCTCGAACGTTTCGTGCCGCGCGTGCGCCATATCGAGGTGCAGGTTCTGGGCGACTCTCACGG
>JAKALI010000500.1 GCA_021813195.1 Pseudomonadota bacterium | reverse complement strand
CCTGACGGTGCTGGAATATCATTCGTAAACGTTAAGCCACCCGACTCCATATTGATTTGCTGGTTCGTCGAAAAGCTCTGAGCGACGGGTTCCAGCTGGATCGTCCAAAGTGACGGGTGCGCTCCCCCGGGGTTTTGCGCGTCGGCTGGATACCTGAAGCGAAACTCGAGGATGATCTCGCCGGTATCCGGAGCGCCCGGATTGAACGCCACGTTGCCCCAGGCGCTATGAGAGGCCCCGAGCATCTTGCGGACAATAGGTGTCACGCCGTCCGATGCGAGCACATCGCCATAACCGGCCCTGAGGTTAGGCAGTTCGCTGGACGTTGCCGCCCGAGCTTGCAACGTAAGAACGGATGCCGATGTCTTGAGATTTTGAGACCCAACTGGCACGCCGAGGTTTGAGTCCTCATAGCCCGTGTGAGCCGGGTCCATCTCGTATTGAGGCCAGAGTTGGGTTTCTCGGGCGCGAGTGCCCGGGAAATACGGGATCGTCGTCCAGTATTTCCCGGCCGGCTTCGTCGGGGCGAGTATGTCAAGCGGCCCGCTGAAATCATCGCCCCATGCCAGCTCGTAGCCGGAGCGCCAACCAGTGCCAGCCTCACCGAGCGCGACACCGCCAATAGTGACAACCGGCGTGCGCTTGCCCGTATCTAGGGCGTACTGGATAAACTTCCTTGGCCCAAAGAGAAGCATCAGTTTCCGCCCCAGCTAATGACATCGTTAGCGGTGCCGATAGCGTAGACCTTGGACAAATCAGCGATGGCGATGAATTTGCTGTTTCCGGGCTCCAATATCCACCCGTTCCCAGTCCCGTCCGCCGTGGTCGTCACGGTGCTTCCCCCGAGGAACACGTTGCCCGTGTTGGTCGATAGCGCGGAGATCTCGACGCCGTTGATGAGGGGGGTAGCTGTCCCGCCAGTGATCGATCCCGCCAAAGCGGTGATCTTGTACTGGCCGGCGATCAAAGCCGCCGGGATTGGACCGGAGACCTGATCATATCGAGATGTTGGGGGGGTTCGTGAGACCGCGTCAGATCCGGCCATGGTTTGACCTCAAGTCATCGTATCGGCGGCGCCTGAGATATAGCACTATCGATCGGGCAAAGAAATGGCGCGGCAATCTCTCACCGCGCCGGTTGGCGTCAAGACAGCTTCGCGCTGGAGCCGATGGTGTTGAGCAGGCGATGGAGCTCTGTCCCGGCATCCCCCATGCGGCGCTTGGCGATCTCGGCAGTGGTGAGAAGCGCCCCGAGATCTCCCCCCGTCGGCGGGGGAACTTCACTATCGGCTTTCAGTGCCGGGTAGTCCCCGATTAGGGCAACGACGACGCTCTCCACGTTGGCGGCAAGGCGGATCGCATCGGCAAGAGCCCCATTGATTTCGGAGATGATCGTGGCCGGCGCCGGTACCGACTTTGCCCCAATTCCCGCCGCAACGGCGTTGACCAGAGATGCGCTGTATCTATCGTCCATTTTACCCTCCATTGCGGGATCACCCGCGTTGATCAGCGGCCGAAAGGCCATCTGAAGTTCCACACATCTTCGAAGAAGCACCACATGGGTGCGAGCCCGGCATAGGCTACCCACGCAGGCATTGAATGGACCAACTCGCAGACATCGAGCCCGTCGCATCGCATGTTTTCGACCTCGGCGTCATCGGCGTAGAAGCTGATCGTGAAGGTCTTGCTCTTGCCCCGCACATCGACGACGTAGCGCTTGTTGGTCATTCCGCTGTGCTCCTCTTATGGCTCGTGAATCCATAGACCAGCGCGGCGATTAGCAGGCCCCAGATGATGTAGTCCAAGAACCACAGAGCCACGTACAGAACGGTCCCGAACAACGCGATGAAGATGGTGAGGGCACCGATCACCGAAGCTATGGACTTGGTCATGAGCATGGTGGTCAGCCCTCGGATAGTTTGACCCAGACTGTATGCGGATCTGGGCCTATTGCAACGTCCGTGATCTTGCTCCGATATTTTCCACCGCAATGCATCTCAAGGTAAAGCCCTTCGGTGTAGAGCTGATACCCCTCAGACTTGAGGCGGCGCACTTCGCGACGGTAGGCCAAGACATGGCGCGTCGTTGGGGTCACTAGCATCACTCCCTCCTATCCCTCGTCATCTGCCAACACTCATGCCGCGCATTGACCATGTGAACCATCCGTGTGGGCACGTACCAGTAGCAGGTCTCATCAACGATCCGCATCAGGTCTAGGTTAACCCGGCGTTCGGTCGTCCTCGCCACAGGTGCCGGAGATATCACGGTCTCCGGCTCGCCGATGGTGCGCCATGTCATGGTAGTGGTCCGTGCTCATAAATTTGCATGATCAGACTCCTTACCTTGGTAATACTGTCCAGAATGACTGGCGACCTTCACGATAGGTCGAGATGAGTTGCTTCTTGCGAAGGGCCTGAAGCTGGGCATCGACAAGACGCCATACAGCGCGCCCTTCGACGCTTTCGCCGTATTTCTTGATGGCGGCGTTCTGAACCTCGGTGAACGTAAACCGCGCCCCACGGGACAGGATATCTGCCCGGATTCCATCTTTGGCTTCAGTCAGTGTCATGGTTAGAACCCTCCATGTCCTTTCGAATCTCATCGGCCATCCGATACAGCGGAGCCGCCACCTTGGCACCGCGTCGCTTGGCTATGGTCTGCCTTGCCGCCGGGCTGAACGACTTGAGCTTGTCCAGCTTGCGGAGAGCGTCTGTGGTAGCATCCTCGGCAATAGAGGCTGCAGAACCGATGACGCGAGAATGATAGGCCGACAGGTTTCTGAGTCGACGCAGGCGAGTGCCGGCCTCGTAATTGTCCAGCATCGTGGCATTCATACGGTTAGCTGCAGCTTGATCTTCCATCGCTTGGCGCTCTACCCGCGATGTGAACCACGCCCCAAGCGCCTGGGCTATTCCTTCTCCGATCATGTCCGCTCTCCCTTCTCCCGTTCCCGCCTCTTCCTCATGTATTCTCGCATGTAGGCCATCATGTAGGCCTTGCGGTCAAATCGCGTGGGTACCGGCGGCAACGCTGACGCCTCAATCTGCTCAATCACAGCCTTGAGCGTAAAGACGAGGCGCTCCGCCGCTGCAAGCTCACGACGGAGAGAGGGCAAGGACTCACTCATAACCCTTCATCCTGTGCAGGAGAGCCGTGCAAGCGAGGGCGGTGCGCTCATCGGCGCCACGAGCCTTCATCTTCACAACGGCGTTAGGGGAGACGCCAAGCAGCTCGGCGCATTGCGCATCCGACTTGGCTAGGCCTGCGGCTCTCATATCGAGGAGCCATCGCTTGAATGATGGAGCTTTCATGCCCCGGAGCATACACCTAAGTTACACCAAATCAAGCCTAGCTTGATACTAGGCCCCTAGGGCACTTGGTACACTTTATTTGGATGCGCCATTATCAGGTGCGGGCTTGTCATCGCCCTTCATGCTGGCCCTGACCAGCTCGGCCCAGGTCTGCATCGTCGGGCTGGCGTCAACCTCAACGGCCTTGCGCTTCGGGTACAGGTACTGAAGCAGCTCGGTGTAGATGCTAATCTTCTGGCCCCTGGTGGCGTCAGGATCGGCCGCGATTTCCATCAATTTCGCAACGGGATCAACGCCAAGCGCTTCAAGGCGCTCGCCGATATCGAGGCTTCGTTTGTTGGGCGATCCCTTAGGTCTACCCTTCACTCCGGCAACCATTCTGCCCTCAATTCTTTAATGATCACTAGCCTATTTCGTCGCTTTTCCAATTCAAGCCCCTTTTTTCGTCAGGCGTCTCAGTCAACTCGTTGCTACCAATGTCTAGCCGTTTTCTTCGTTTTCTCACGCGCTAACTGTTGACATGATTTATGCTGTGGTATAATTCTCGTCATATCGGAACGGGGCGATGGAGCCCTAATGGAAGAGGAAGGAACCCGCTATGAAAAGTCTGCACGGTTTCAAGTCAGAGATCTTCACCAAGAAGCATGGCCGCCTTACCCTCCAGCGGGAGGAGGAGTCCACCTTCACGAAGTGCGACGACCTCCGTAAAAGCTGGGAAGCTACCGGGCAGTACAAGCGCGTCGTATGCTGGGACCAGACATATGGCGGGCGCGGCAACGCTCCTGACCGGTTCTTTGTCCTGGCGTTTGCTTGACCTTCCGGTTTGCGCCTTACGGGGCGCATTCCCGAGTGTCAACCATGCGCCGGGCAGTCCGACGCATCGCCAAGGGGGAGGATGATGGAACTGAAGCCGA
>JAKALI010000499.1 GCA_021813195.1 Pseudomonadota bacterium | reverse complement strand
GCGGCGCGTGCAATTCAGATCGAACTGGCCGCGCGACGAATGGCTGAAGGCAAGCCGCTGTCAACGTACGAGGACGGGATTCTGATTCGTGAAAAACTGAGAAGCGGCGAAGCGCGAACTGGCGATTTGCGTCCGCTCCTACGATGCGCTTTCGGTTGCCGCAAGAATTCTGGTTGACCATCTCAGAAAACCACCCTGAACCCTGCGCCCCAAGCCTGCCATCGTATTTCGTGATGGCAGGCTCGCGTAATAGCGTTTTACCCCGCTTGAAACCGCATCCATACTTCGGTTGACACGGTGTCGCACCTGCCAAAACCAGCGAGCACCGGCCATTCCGCTAGGAGGATCAATGGTTCATTCAAGCAGTCCGGGCGCCATGAAGCTGAGCGATGCTTCTCGATGAGCTTGAAAACATCGAACAGCGACGGGAAGTCGCCCCTTGCTGGAATGAAGGTGATCGAACTGGGGACGCTCATCGCCGGACCCTACGCCGCGAGTCTTCTAGCCCAGTTCGGCGCCGAAGTGATCAAGATCGAGCCGCCCGGTGATGGCGATCCGCTGCGCAAATGGCGCAAGCTCCACAACGGCACATCCTTGTGGTGGTACACGCAGAGTCGCAACAAAAAGTCGATCACGCTCAACCTCAAATTGGAGCGGGGCCAGCAAATCGTGCGCGACCTCGTTCGGGATGCGGACATCGTGATCGAGAATTTCCGCCCTGGATCGCTCGAAGCATGGGGTTTGGGCTGGGAGCAGCTGTCGCAGATCAATCCAGATCTGATCATGGTGCGCGTCTCGGGCTACGGCCAGACAGGGCCCTATCGGGATAAACCGGGATTCGCGGCCATCGCGGAATCCCTGGGCGGGCTGCGCCACTTGGCGGGCTACCCGGACCGCCCGCCCGTACGCATGGGCGTGAGCATCGGCGACACGCTCGCTTCACTGTACGGGGTGATCGGTGCGCTGCTGGCGATGCATCACCTCAAGGTGAATGGAGGCAAGGGGCAATATATCGATGTAGCGCTGTATGAGGCCGTCTTCAGCGTGATGGAGAGTCTCGTTCCGGAGTTCTCGGTTTCCGGTTATGTCCGCGCATGCACGGGGGCTAGCTTGCCGGGGATATCTCCCTCGAACACCTACCTGTGCAAGGATGGCCACTACGTCATCATCGCCGGCAATGGGGACAGCATTTTTAAGCGGATGATGAAAGCCATCGGCCGTAGCGACCTGGCCGACGACCCCGAACTTGCGCGCAATGATGGCCGTGTCGAACACAACGACATGCTTGACGATGCGATTTCCAGGTGGACGACTTCTCACGACCTGGACGAGGTGCTCGGAACGCTTGATGCGGCCGCGGTTCCGTGCAGCAAGATTCATACGGCGGCCGACATCCATGCCGACCCCCATTACCGTGCACGCGACATGATTGGGCAGTTCTCTCTGCCGGATGGGCAAGCGATCGACCTGCCCGGCATCGTGCCGAAGTTGAGCGAAACCCCAGGGCAAACAAAATGGCTTGGCCCCGCACTTGGCGCCCATACGGCAGAGGTGCTGGCATCGATTGGCATCGACGGCAGCGCCGTCGATGAACTCAGGACGCAGGGCGTCGTTTAGGCAGCCTTCGCCAGCTTCGGAGCATAAGCATGCTGTTCTCGAAATCGCCCATGCGGGTTTCGATCCATGATGTCGCCGTGCGTGACGGCTTCCAGAGTGAACCGCTGTTTGTGCCGACCGAAGACAAGATCAAACTGATCGACCGGCTTTCCCAGACGGGCCTGGCCAAGATCGAGGTGACTTCTTTCGTCTCGCCCAAGGCGATACCCAATCTGCGGGACGCCGAGCAAGTCATGCGTGGAATCACCAGGGCGGCCGATGTGGCCTATGTCTGCCTGGTCCCGAACGAACGCGGCTGCGAGCGGGCACTGGCCTGTGGGGTGGACGAGATCAACCTGGTCATGTCCATCGGAGAGCGCCACAACTTGGCGAACATGCGCATGAGCTGTGAACAATCGCTGGAACAGTTCCGCCGTGTGATGGCCATGGTCAGGGGGACCGGGGTACGCGTGAACGGCACCATCGCCACAGCCTTCGGTTGCCCGTTCGACGGCGACCAGGCGCCAAGCAAGATCTTGCGGGCTGCCACGCACGACCTCGACATGGGCATGCACAGCGTGACGCTCGCCGACACGACTGGCATGGCCGCGCCAAGACAGGTCGGAGAACTGGTACGGACCTTCCTGCAGACGTTCCCGGAAGTCCCGCTAACCCTGCATTTTCACAACACGCGCGGCATGGGACTGGCGAATGTGATCGCCGCCATCGAGGCTGGCGCTCGCAGCTTCGACGCCTCACTGGGCGGAATCGGTGGCTGCCCCTTTGCGCCCGGTGCCACCGGCAATATCTGCACCGAGGATCTGGTGCACATGCTGGAGTCGTGCGGCATTTCCACGGGCGTCGATCTGGATCGGCTGCTCGCGATCGCGAAAGATCTGCCGCGCCTCCTCGGTCACGACGTTCCGGGGCAGGTCCTCAAGGCCGGGAAAAGAACGGATCTGCATCCGCACCACACACCATTCCAGCTTGCTTGAAGCGAACGCATTCAACTCAAAAAGGCTTGTCTCATGAAAAAAACGACCCAACTCAAGCACCTCCTTCAGGCCAAGCAACTGCTCGTCGCGCCCGGCGCCTATGACGCGCTGAGCGCCAAGATCATCGCGCGCTGTGGATTCGACGCCGTGTATATGACCGGCTACGGCGCCTCGGCCAGCGTGCTGGGTGCGCCCGACGTGGGTTTACTCACGATGAGCGAAATGCTGAAGCGGGCGGGCGATATCGCCGAGGCTGTGAATATCCCGGTCCTGGCCGACGGCGACACCGGTTTTGGCAATGCCATCAACGTGAAGCGCACGGTCAGGGAATACGAAAAGGCAGGCGTCTGCGGCATCCAGCTCGAAGACCAGGCGTCACCCAAAAGGTGTGGCCACATGCTGGGGCGCGAGGTCATTCCGATGGAGGACATGGTGCAGAAGATCAAGGCCGCCGTCGACACGCGTCAGGACGATGATTTCGTCATCGTTGCGCGCACGGACGCTCGGACCAGCCATGGCCTGGACGAAGCGCTGCGCCGGGGACGCGCGTACGAGCAGGCCGGCGCCGACGTGATCTTCATCGAGTCGCCCGAAAGCGTGGACGAACTCAGGCGGATCAACGCGGCGTTTCCCAACACGCCGACCCTCGCCAACATGATCGAGGGCGGCCGGACCCCTCTGCTGCGCGCCGACGAACTCGAGCAATTGGGTTTCGGGATCGCCATCTACCCTCTCGGACCGCTGTATGCCGCAGCGAAAGCGGTCGAGTCGTATTTGAAAGAACTCCGGACGGCCCAGAGCACGGCGAACAAGGTTCCGGACATGATCACCTTTGCCGAGTTCAACGCGCTCATCGGTCTGGCCGAATACAGCCAACTCGAGGATCTGTACAAGACCAAGTACCCCATCCCGGCGCCTGGATGAGGAATGGCTTGAAACTCCGCACAATGCGTCATGACAGTGAGGATGGAATGCGTGGCAGCGTGTCGTGAACGCACCTTTGTTCCTGTCAAAACGGGTTCCGGCATCGATTTCTGCGCTGGCCAAGGCTGGCCGCGTGCTTTTCCAGCAATCCCCGGTAAGGTTTATGACATGAACCCAACCTCGATGGAGGCATGCGCCATGTCGTCGATCCACCACCGGAGACTCCGAGCGAGGCCGTTGCGGTCTGCTTCGCTCCGTGTTGTTCGAGCTTGCGTGTGGGAGACGCAAGCTGCCTCGTAGGCCGCCAACCGGTTCAGTCTGCAGCGCGTCACAGAAGGCCCGCTCTCTGAATTTTGAAACAACCCGAAGACATCAGGAGACAAGACTATGGCTTCAATACCCGTCACTCCAGCAGCGTCGCCACAGGACCTTGCTGCAAGATCTGCCGCTGCGGCGCTGTCGCCCCAGAATCCAACCATCGCCGCGCGCATCGACCGCCTGCCGCCGTCGCGAACCGTACGCAATATGGTGGCCTTGCTGTCGCTGGGGGGCTCGTTCGAGTTCTACGACCTGTTCCTCACCGCCTACATCGCCCCCGGGCTGTTCAAGAGCGGGGTGTTCACCGCCACCACCAAGGGCCTGTTCGGCATGGAGGGCATTGCCAGCTTCGTGGCCGCGCTATTCGGCGGGCTGTGGGTGGGCACCCTGTTCGTGAGC
>JAKALI010000020.1 GCA_021813195.1 Pseudomonadota bacterium | reverse complement strand
CTGGGACGCGACCCCATCGTGTGCCCGATCTGCGGCACGATCTACCAGATCGCATCAGCTCCGCTTTCATCGCTGATCGCCGCCGAAGAGAAAGGCGCGCGCAAGTCCAAGCAGGCTGAACTGTTGGCCGAGAAGAGCTTGGGCGAGGATGCGGATGTCGAGGTCGTGGCTGACGATGCCCTCGTCGATATCGAGGACGCCGAGGACATTCCGGCTGACGATGACTCCACGTTCCTGGCCGATGAGGAAGAGGAAGGCGGCGATATGTCCAACATCATCGGTGGTCCGGTGACGGAGGGTGAAGAGGAGCCGTAATCCGTCGCAGTTGGTCAGTCGGGGGCGCTTCGAAGTATCATCAGCAAAGATCCGCCTTCCATCTTGCGCTCGGCGTGCTGAGCGCCTAGGAAGGTGGGCTTAGATCTTCTGCCTAAAGGTCTCATGGCCGCTCGATGTGGGGGCCCTTTCATAGCCGCTCGATTTGGGGGCCCTTTTAAGGTGCTTGTAAACAGAGAGCGACTAACAGCGACGATCTAAGTTTGGGGCCATAGCTCAGCTGGGAGAGCGCTTGCATGGCATGCAAGAGGTCAGCGGTTCGATCCCGCTTGGCTCCACCAAAACGAACCAACCCCGGCCAATAAGCCGGGGTTGTTCGCTTTTCAGGGCTCCCCGCAGATCAGAAATCCTGCTTCACCCCGACGTGGAACAGCCGCTCCGAACCCGGCAGAATGCCGCGCGTGCGGTCGACGATGTACGCCTCGTCGAACACATTCTTCACGGTGAAAAAAACGTCGGTGTTGGTGGGCTCATAGGTGTAGGTCATGCCGAGATTGAAGATCGTGTGGCTGTCGATTTTGCCGAAGCGTCCCGAGGCACCGCTCAATCCAGCCGCCGTGGCGGCGTCCGCATCGGCGAAGTTCTGGAAGTCGGCAAATTGTTCGCCCACGTAGACCATTTCGACATGCGCATCGAAGTTGCTGAGCCCATAGCCGATACGGGCCGTTACGAGATGCTCTGGTGCGTAAGGCTGGCGATTACCCGTGGTATCCCCCGCTACAGGCAGGCCGTTGTCGACGCGAATAAACGGCGTCACCTGCTCGGCCGTCCACAGGTAGGTCCAGGCGACCTGCCCATACACATTCCAGCTGGTGTTCATGAGGCGCGCGCTGTCGAGCCGCGCGAACAGCTCGGCGCCCTCGAATAGAGCTTCGCCCTGTGCAAGGTTGACGCCACCACCGGCAATTGATCCGACCGCGATCAGATTGGCGAAATCGTTGCGGAAATAGGTACCATCGAAAGTCAAGCCCTTCATCGGTTGGCTCTTGAAGCCGATTTCGAGATTGGTCGAACTCTCCGCATCGACATCGACACTGCCGCCCGTATTGTCGATCAAATCTTCGACGCGCGGCGGCGCGAAGCCCTCATGGACGCCAGCAAACAGCAGGAAGTTCTTGGTTGGCTCGAAACCGACGCTGATGCCGGGAATCCATTCCTTGACTTCGTCGCGACCCTTCGCCCCGTTCAGTTTGTTGAAACGTGCGTAGTCGATGTCTTCATGGCGAATGGCGGGCGTCACGCTGAAGGCACCAAACGACAAGCGGTTCTCGGCGAAGAGTGCCACCGCCTTCGTCTCGCGCTCGTTATCCTCCGCCAAGGTTCCCGTGCGCCCCGTCGGACTGGTGGCGTTCACCTGCTGGCGATATTGATCCTCGGAGTGAATGCGGAAGCCCGTTCGCAGCCGGTTGGAGATCGCTTCCGTCAGATCGTAGTCAAAGGTCCATCGCTGCTCGAACCCGCGCGTTTCGTATTCGCGCAGGCGACCCTGCGTCGAATTGCACGCGTCGACATCGACAGCAAGACCATTACGACGCGCATTGCGGAAAGCCACGCCGCACTGCGTATCATCGGTGCTCGAGGATTGACGCCACCAATACCGGTCGAAGCTGTTGTAATAAAAGGTGGAGGCGACGCTGACATTGTCATTGAGATCCCAATTCAAGGTCGTCGAGGCGCCGATCCGCTCGGTATCGAACGTGTCGTTCTTAAAGGGGTTGTAATACAGCCCGAAATTGCGCGCTTCGGCTTCCGTCAGACCTGAGTAAGTGACCTGGGAATCCTCCGTGAAATAGCTGAACTTGCTGATCAGCGCCGCATTGGGAGAAATCTGGACGACGCCCTTTACCCCCACGTCCTCCACCCTGTGATGCGTGTTCTGGCGCGCCCCGTCGCCCTCCTTGTGCACATAGTCGACAAGGCCGCCAAAATTTCCAATCCAGCCCCCGTAGTTGAACTGGCCATTGTAGTAATCGTTGTTGCCGACGGTCCCGGCAACAAAGCCAGACGGCTTCTTCGGAGGATTGGGTGTCACGTAATTGATCGTGCCTGAGATCGTCTGCGGACCAAAGCGGAGCTGATCGGCCCCCTTGAAGACCTCCACGCGCTCATAGCGATCCATGGACGGGTGGAAGTAACTCGCATTATCACCGTAGGGCGCGAACGTGACGAAGATGCCGTCCTCGAGGAGCAGCGTCTTTGTCGAACGCGTCGGGTTCATGCCACGAATGCCGATGTTCGGGCGCAATCCGAACCCTTCCTCATCACGCACGACGATACCCGGCACCTTGCGCAACGCCTCGTTCGTTGTGAAGACATGGCTCGTGTAGAGCTCCTCTCCTGAGACGAGTGAACCCGACCCGCTCAGATCGAGCAAACCTTCGCGATCTCCAATCAAAGAACCTGTCGTGGCGACAGCCGGCACAACGCCGGCCTCTGCCGCATTCGCAGCGGCCTCTGCTGCATCTTGCGATGCCGCCGCACTCGCGGGTTGCGGAGCCGATGGCACGGAACCTCCACTGAGCGGAGGTGATTTCTTGGTCACTGCTGGAGTAGGATATTTCTTCTGGGTCGGCTTCGTCTGCTGTGTCGTGACCTCGATTTCAGGCAGGGTCACATCGGCTGCCGCTGGCGGCTGCGGCTCCGGAACGGCGTTTTGCGCTCCAGCAGGATACGTGATTAGCGTCATGCACAGCGGCGATGCTGCCAGAACAGCTGTTCGCTTGAGCTGACGCCGCAGGTCGATAGAAGCCTGTGGTGAACATGTAGAAAAAGCGCGCGTCACGCCCGCGCGCGAGGTCGTGTCAGTCATGGATTCCCCCAATGGTCGAGAGTCAAGGTCTCGAAATCAGGCGCCTGGTTCGTATCAGGCGATGCCGCAAACGCGGTCATAGGATGATAAAAGAGGCCAACGCAAACTGATGTCAAATCCTATCTTTTCGAATTTTTCTAATTCGCCGAACCGCGCGCGCAATGGGAAATTTTCTCCGAGGATTGCAGGCTCGACGCTCACCGTCTTGCTTCCCACGCATGATCGGCGAGTGAAGCTTCAGCTTTCCTCTCGCGCCGTTTTCCAGCGCTAATCCCATAACCACTGCAGGTGTGCGACGCATCGCAACTCAGAGCGAATTGACGAATCGGACAAGCGCGTCGCGCTCCTCTTGAGTGAGCTTGGCATAAGAATCACGTGCCGCCTGAGCTTCCCCGCCATGCCATAGGATCGCTTCTTCTACATTTCGCGCGCGCCCATCGTGCAGAAATTGCGTGTGGCGGCTCACCGCTCCCGTGAGCCCGATGCCCCACAGGGGCGGCGTGCGCCATTCCCGGCCATTGGCTTCGCCTTCCGGACGATTGTCGGCCAGGCCCTCGCCCATGTCGTGCAGCAACAGATCCGTGTAGGGCCAGATCGTCTGATTGGAGAGATGCGGCTGGCCAGGGACCTCACCCGTCACATGCGAGGGCGTGTGACACGTGGCACAGCCGATGCGATTGAAGAGCACCTTACCGGCAAGAACCTCCGGGTCGCGCGGCATGCGCCGCGGCGGCACGGCGAGATTCTGCGAATAAAAGACGACCAGATTGAAAAGCTCGTGCCCGATCTCATGGCCATCCTGGCGCGCACTGTTGCCATCCGGGGCATTGCGACAGGCGGTCTGTGACTCAGTGCATTCGCCATGCGCCTGGGGCAAAACGGGGTTGGAGATGCCGATATCGCCGACGAATGCCTCCGCACTTTGCTGCTCGATCGTCGGATTGCCGGCCTTCCAGCCGAACCGGCCAAGCATGAGCTTGCCGTGGCGGACCGACCACACGTCGTTCACACGTCCCGATATGCCATCACCATCGCGATCGTCAGGGTCTGCGCGCCCGCGGATGGCCTCTTCTGGAATGGCCTCGAGCAACCCAAGCCCAATCATCTGCGGGGCCACCCGAGGAGAGAGCATGACGTCGGGATGCATCGGCCCGTAGCCAAGCTCCACGACGCGATACGTCGGCTCACGCAGTGTCACACGCGTGCCGTCCCCGAGCTCAACGGTCTTATCGCGATAGGTAATGTGCATGTGCCCTTCGATCGGCACGCCCTGAACCGCGAAGTTCTGTAATTGACCGCCATAGGTCGGCTCTGCGATCACGTTCACGCGCCGCCCGGCCAACAGGCGGCGATGCTCATCGTTCTGCGGTGGGATTGAGAGCCTTAAGAACATCGAGACGGCCGTATCCTCCGGCCAATTCGCTTTCGGCGGATGCCCTCGGCCGTCTTTCAAATGGCAATTCTGACATCCCCGCGCATTATACAGCGGCCCGAGGCCATCGGAGGAATCGGTCGAAGACGGCGGGGTCACCCAGAGCTTCCGAAAAATCGAATTGCCGATGCGGAACCGGCCTTCGCCCTCGAAACTGATCCCTTGGGAAGGCTGCGAGAACGCATCGCGGTTGATGCGCGATCGCTTGGTGGTCGCGCCCCCTCCAGGAAATTCCTCTCCTGGCTCAAATGTGGCTTCGGCGGCGAGACCCAGGATGTGGGCGGCAAACTGCGGACCGTCTTCGTCCGTTCCCGTCTCTTGCGCGCCAGCACGCGAGAGCATGCCCGCACACACCGGGATCAACGCCGCAAGCAGAATCAGAGGAGTGTCACATCGCATCATTCGTTTGATCGAATTAGAACGAGTTTGGCGGTCGATATACCAAAGCCTCTCAATCAGAACGCAATCAGGGCGCCGGCGACGAGGGTATCGAATGATTGAATGGCTTCAGCGGGCGTCACATTGCCCCCAGCATCGCGCAATTCGACATCCGCTTCGTGTCTGCGGTAGCCGAGATAGAGCTGCATCTGAGCTGCTTCGATATGCTGTACGACACCGAACCCCCAGACCTCGAGCTCACTGCCGCTAACGCGCACCGCAGCCGCGCCTGCGTCGAGCGAAGCAACGAGAGCGGCATCATCCGTGACCGAAAGAAAATCCTGGAAGCGACCATATTCGCCGTAGAACGCCGTGGGACCGAGGCTGGAGATATTCGCGGCGATCCAGCCAAGCTTCGTGTATAAAAATCTTGCATCGGCCGGCGTGCGCACGATGCCGTCGGCATCTTGAGTCATGGCCTCGAATTCGCGCTGACCCGCCGCAATCGTCGCATTCAAGCCCGAAGGCTCATGCAACAGGGACGCGGAACCCACCACGGTTGAGTGATCCACATTGCAAAGTCGCTCGGCGCGTCCGTGACTTGGGTGTAGGCGACCACGCCCTCGAACTTGAAGCCAGCGCCTTCGCCCGAATAGCGAAGTCCGACGTCCCAGATGTCGTCGGCACCCCAACTCACAGACACGATGAAACCGGCCAATTCCGGCGAGTCCCATCGCACAAGATCGGTGGTGTCACCATTGAAATGATTGCCGAGATCGCCCCACGTCACGTCGGAGAGAGCGCCATCACGCCGCCGCAGGAAAAATCCTCCGCCGATATCCTGGACGCCAGCATAAGCCCCCGGTCCCGTTTCCGAGAAATCCGTTTCCGGTGCGGTATCGGACACGCGCGATTCGCGTCCGATCGCAAACCGGCCCCAGTTTTCGCTCTCGATAAATGCGTGCGATTTCCAGATCTGAAAGCCATCGCCGGGCGAGGAGGTGGTTTGATCCACGGCATCGGACAAATTGTCTTTGATGCGGATCGTGATCGCGTAACCCGCGCGCCAGCCAGGCGCGAATTTCGCGTCGCCCTCGAGCGACACGTTGGTCTGGTCGTTCTTATTGCCGACCAAATAGGCCTCATCCTCGGCCCCGTCGTCCCAAAGGAGCAGCGCGCGATTGATATGACCCGTGACGGTTAAAGATACTTTGCGGTTGTTTTTTCGCGCTGCGCTTGCTTCGAGCTCGGCGATCCGCTCTTCAAGATCCGCGCAGCAGGAATCTGACAGATCCGCGGCACCCGCGCGTCCGGTCAGAACCGCCGCGGCAAGAAGCGAGGTCATCAGTGCCAGAATGGCCCCGGGAAGCACTTTACGGACACGGTGCGTCATGGGTCAGCCCTTGTCCGTCGTGGGTGCAAAGACCTTGTCGGGATCATCGAGGCTATCGGAACCCTCGAACGCGACCCCCTCCAGTCCCAAGGTGGCGATCGCGGCTTCGAAATCTTTGGCCAGCACGACCAGCGCATCGATCGCGGCCTGGACGACGGCGTTCCCTTCCGCGTTGTCCTCGCCGATCATCTGGTCGTAGGCCTCAAGCGTTTCGGCGCGCTTTTTCAGTTCGCCCATCCGATCGATGACGTTGACGATCGAGGCGCGCACTTTGGCATCGACCTCGGGATTTTGGGCTTTGACGAGATCAGAGACGCTCGGCCCCTCAATTTGCGTCCCATCGATGCGCGTATAGCGACCCTCGTAAATGTTTCGAATGCCAATGACGTTGTAGTAATGCGAATTGTGAGTGTTATCCGAGAAGCAGTCGTGCTCTTCCTCCGGATCATGAATGAGCAGGCCAAGCTTCATGCGCTCGCCGGCGAGTTCGCCATAGGTCAAACTGCCAAGGCCCGTGAAAACCGCAATCAACCCGGCCTTTGCATCATCGGCCAAAATCTCGCGGCGTGCGATGCCGGTTTCGCTCCAGTGGCCGGCCATGAGCTTCAAATGATCAACGAGCAACTTGGTCGCCACGCGCAAGTACTCCGCGCGCCGGCCGCAATGACCGCCGGTGCAGTTGGCAAGGTCATAGTCCGTTGCAGGCCGCGTACCGGCTCCCGGACCCGTTCCATTCAAGTCCTGCCCCCAGAGGAGGAACTCAATGGCGTGATAGCCGATGGCGACATTCGCCTCCACGCCGCCAGCCTCGTGAAGGTGGCGGACCAGCAGTTCGGGCGTGATGGTGGACGCGTCAATCTTTTCCCCGGCGATGCTCAGTTCCCGATTCGCGATCACGTTGATCGCATAGAGCTCATTTTCTGCACCACCACCCTCGACGTATTCACGCGACACGTAATCGATTAGCCCTTCGTCAAGTGGCCAAGCGTTGACCTTGCCCTCCCAGTCATCGACGATCTTGTTGCCGAAGCGGAAGACTTCCGTCTGCATGTAGGGCACGCGCGCCTTCACCCAAGCCGCGCGTGCCGCCGCAAGTGTCTCTTCGGTCGGCTGCGCCAAGAACACGTCGATGGATTTTTGCAGTTCGACGGCCGCCACATAGGAATCGGCGTACCCGGCCTGAGCGATATTGGCATAGGTTTTGACGACGTCGATGGGGCGCGGGGCGGCCGCGCGTACGCTGACGGGGTAGGCCACCAATGGCGCCGCGATGCAGACGGCGGCGAGGATGGCTTGCAATCGACTTGGGGCTGAACGATTGGGACAGGCGCAAATCGGCCGTCCGGGTCTGCGAGGGCGGTATGGGAACATCGGCGATCTCCTAATGATCGAGAGTCAAGGTCTCGAATCAGGGGGCGCAGCGATCAGCGCAAGGGCCGGACGCTGCGCTCGCTGTGGTGCCTGGAACGAATGTCCCGCGTCAAGCGCAATGTTCTGGAATTGCTCTAATTCTAGGCGGCGTCGTTGGAAGGGGTGAGGTGGTTGCAACGCGTGGCCATTTGGAACCACACCGTCGCTTACGGGAGCAACAAGGTGTCGTGCGAGGGACGTGTGAGCGAGAGTTCCATCCGACCGAAGCCTTATTTAGCGTCACGCGGGAACGCGGCGTGGGACTAATCACGTGGCGGCCGCATGCGCCTTGCGGACTGGGTGCGCTGAGCCGCGGCGAGGAGTTCGTGAGCCAGTGGATTCGGGAAGCGGCGCTCACGGGTGATGGCATAGAAACGCTCCTGCAACTCCGGAATGCGGCATCGCTCAACGAGCCTGCCAGAAGTCAATTCGTGAAGAACGACAACGGGTGGCACGAGTGTGAGCGCCGGCCGCGAACCCGCCAACAGTCGCAACATCGACATATCATCGGCTTCGGCGACGATCATCGGCTCAATCTGATGCTGTGCCATCAGCAAATCAAAGGTCACGCGAATGTTGCTTTGTGCACTGGGCAGCATCACGGGCATGGAGCGGAGTGCCGCGGGAAACTTGAGCCGGCTGCGGCCTTCCTGTGGCCGCCCGATGAGGCTGACGGCCTCCTGATGAATGAGTGTACTGTGCCAGCCAGTTTCCGCGGAATGCGGCGCGGGTAAGTTCGATAACACGATATCGATGGTGTGATCGCGCAAACCAGCAAGCAAGTCCGGCAAAGAGGCGGACCTGAGCTCAATCTCGATATCCATGCGCTCCAAGAGCGGCCTCAAGAACTCCAGTTGGAAGTTCCGCGACAGTGTCGCCAGAGACCCGATGCGAATTGATTTGGGATGTTCCGCACTGGTGCGGCCAAGCGCGCGGGACAGCTCGTTGGCGGTTCTGAAGATCACCTCGCAATGATCGCGCACCAGACGACCCGTTTCGGTCAACGTCAGTTTCTTGCCTTCGCGCACGAACAGCGGATTTCCGATGCGCAACTCCAGCTCTTTGAGCTGGGTCGACAACGTCGACGGCGAGACGTGAAGCCGCTGGGCGGCCGCCGTTAAGCCACCGGCCTGCGTAATGACCCAAAAGATCCGAAGGTGGTGAAGATTGAGAGAGAGCATCGCACCGTTCTGTTTTTTCAATCATCGGCAGCTTATGCGGCGTTGTGGCTGAGCGCAAGCCGACCGGAGGATTAGTCACGTAATCCATCGTCGCCCTGCTATTCGTTTGATAAATTCAATCTTCACAATCTATTATTTGAATTTTTCATAGCTAGTTCTTGCTGGTATCCCCCTGCCACCTCAGTTTTGACAGGGAGAACCAACGATGTGGAGCGACATCATACCCCTTTTGCCGTTCGCGGCGCCCGCCGTTCTGATTCTGGCCGCAATCTGCGCAGCCCTCGAACACCGGCAGCGCCCGCGGGTCTCCTCCACGCTTGCCGAATTTGCCGCCGCAACCGCCCTCGTCTTTGCCGTCACATCCGCGTGGGGCCTCATCCAACTGGGCCCTCAAACCAGTGAACTCCTCGGGCTGAATGGCGTCGGTCTGTCCGTGCGGCTCGATGCCGTCAGCGTCATTATGCTCCTGCTCGTATCGTTCATCGGCTGGGTCGTTGTCCGCTATGCGCGCACGTACCTGGACGGTGAGCCAGCACAGAACCGCTTCACCGCACTCCTGTGCGCAACATTGGCCAGCGTCCTCCTCCTCGTGAGTGCAGGAAACCTTGTTCAGTTGAGCGCGGCCTGGATTGCGACTGGTTTCTTCTTGCACCGCCTCCTGATGTTCTACCCGGAGCGGGTGGCGGCACTGCGGGCAGCCAGAAAAATGTCCTTGTCGGCTAAGCTAAGCGGCAGCGCGGTCATCGCGGCATGCGGTATTCTCGCCTACGGCTACGCGACGACGGACATCGCAACCATTCTCGATGCGGCGCGCGCTGGTGACCAGGTGGCGTTCGCACTTACGGCTGCGATCCTCCTTGCAATCGCAGCCGTCCTGCAGTCGGCGCAGTTCCCCATGCATGGGTGGCTCACCGAGGTGATGGAAGCGCCGACTCCGGTCTCGGCTCTCCTGCACGCGGGTGTCATCAACGCGGGTGGTTTCCTTCTGATCCGGTTTGCCGACATCTTGATTGCCGCGCCAGGCGTGTTGGCGGCTCTCGCCCTGCTTGGCGGCTTCACCGCGCTCCTCGGTGGACTCGTCATGCTCACACAGCCGGCCGTCAAGAGTTCTTTGGCTTGGTCCACGGTCGCGCAAATGGGTTTCATGATCTTCCAGTGCGGACTGGCCTTGTTTCCGCTCGCCTTGCTGCACATCGTGGCGCATTCGCTCTATAAGGCCCACGCCTTCTTGGCTTCCGGCAGCGCGATTGATCTGGTCGCAGCCAACCGGCGTCCTGGTCCCGTCGCGATCCCGAGTGGCGCGGCGATTGTGAAGGCCTTCACAATCGCACTCGCAATGTTTGCGATCGTCGGCTTGTTCTTCGGGTTTGCTGACAAGTCGCCCCAAGCGATCGCGCTCGGTGCCATCCTCATCTTCGGCGTCGCCTATCTCGTCGCGCAAGGGCTGGCCGACGCAGCACCGCGCGAGCTGACGCAACGAACGATGATCTATTCGGCCGCAGCTGCCATCGGCTACTTCGCCTTGCAGGCGGGTGCCGTTGCCCTGACCTCCGGTACGTTGCCGCCAACGCCTGAAGCCGGTCCCTTAGTGTGGGCCATGATCGTGCTCGCCGTCCTCGCCTTTGGCTTCGTAGCAGTCGCGCAATCAGCCTTCCCAATCTGGAGCAACCATCCCGCTGCCGCGAGCCTGCGGGTGCACCTTGCCAACGGTCTTTATGCCAACGCCATCGTCGATCGCCTGATCGGCGGCTGGTCCACGCAGCGCTCGGCTTGAACCTGAACCTCACGACAAAAAAGGAGAAACCCTATGTGCCCAACCACGAGCATTGTGAAAGCGCCGCAGAATGGGCAACTGTTGTCTGCCGCCGAGTCCGCTGTACGCGCGATCCCGCCCGTTTGGCCGTTGGCCTCTAACGTTGCCGTCAATCCCTATCTCGGTCAGACCGGTGAAAATCTTGCCCATGTCGCGGCGCTGTTGTCCCGTGTCGCCGGCGCGCCCGTCACCATGCCGCGCTCATACTACCGGGACCGGATCGCTGCAGGTCTGATTACGGATGAAGATCTGGCTGGGGCGCTGCAGTCCCAGACATCGGTCTTAGAACCCCTCGACGTTGCGGCGATCAAAGCTGCTGCCAACGAAACAGTCCATCCGCCCAAGGCCTTGCCGACCGTCGCAGAGCTTGCTGCCGAAGTCAGCGGCGTTGATTGGCCGGATTTCATCGCCGAACGCTTCGGCGCCTGGGCCGCCGCTTACTTCGACGAAGGTCAGGCGCTGTGGGGTGCACCCCGAGCGAAATCCGCACTCGCCTCGTGGCGGGTCTTTGCAACCCAGGATTTGACTCCTGAGATTATTGGCCTGGACGGTTTCGGCAGCTTTATCGCTGACGCTCCCGAAAGTGCCGCTGGAATTCTCGCGCGCGCCGTCAGCACACTCGACATGGAGGAGGCCTCTCTTGCGACCTATTTCCACGCTCTGCTCATGTCGCTCGGCGGCTGGTCACAAGTGGGCCGCTACCGGCTGTGGCGAGCTGAACTCGCCGGTGAAACGGATTCGACCGCACTGGAGCTGCTGGCCATCCGGCTGCTGTGGGAAGAGGCTTTGATGGCACGCTACGGCGCTGCCATTACCACTAAGTGGGCTGAGGTTCGCCGGGCTCATGCCATGCCCGTCACCCCAACGCGAACCCAAATCGTCGATGCCATCCTGCAGGAGGCCAGCGAACGCGCCGCTCAGCGCGGCCTCATGGACCTGATGAGTGCACCGGCTGCATCCGTGTCCACGGCGCGGCCGGAACTGCAGGCCGTGTTCTGCATCGACGTTCGTTCGGAAGTTTTCCGTCGCGCTCTTGAATCGCTCGATGTGAACATCCAGACGATCGGCTTTGCCGGGTTCTTTGGTGTGTTTGCGGCTCATCGCCGCCTTGCCTCTGACGTCAATGAACTGCGCCTCCCCGTGCTCCTCAACCCGCAAGTTTCGAGCTGTGCCGGGGGGCATGACGATGCGTCAGCAGATCGGTCAGAACGCATCAAGGCTCGCGCCACGCGCGCTTGGGGGCGCTTCAAGCTCGCGGCCGTCTCGTCCTTCGCCTTCGTCGAGGCAACGGGACCCGTTTATGCGGCCAAGCTCGTACGTGATGCTTTGGGGCTAAAATCCCATGGGGCGCCGAACGATCCTGCGCCGCGGCTCGTGCCCGAACTCGACCTTGACGCACGCATCACTGCCGCTGAAACCGTGCTGAGAGCCATGTCGCTGACCGACGGCTTCGCCCCGATCGTCCTGTTCGCCGGGCATGGCGCAAACGTCACCAACAACCCGCACGCAAGCGCATTGCATTGCGGCGCCTGCGGCGGCTATTCGGGTGAGGTCAACGCACGGCTTCTGGCCGCGCTGCTGAACGATAAGGACGTGCGCGCGGGGCTCATCGCGCGCGGCATCTCGGTCCCGTCAGATACGCTGTTCATCGGCGCACTGCACGACACGACCACCGACGAGGTCACGCTCTATGATCGCGATTGCTCCAACAGCAACCAGGCAAAGCATCTCGCCAAAGTCAAACGGTGGTTGGCCGCCGCCGGAACACTCGCGCGCACAGAAAGACTGGTGACGTTGCCCCGTGCGAAGCGTGAAAACCATGTCTTCAAACGGAGCCGGGACTGGTCCGAGGTGCGCCCCGAGTGGGGACTTGCCGGGTGTAAGGTCTTCATCGCCGCGCCGCGGTCGCGCACACTTGGGCGCAAACTCGAAGGCCGTGCCTTCCTGCACGACTACGATTGGATGCAGGACAAAAACTTCGGGGTGCTCGAGCTCATCCTGACGGCTCCTGTGGTCGTCGCAAGCTGGATCAGTCTGCAGTACTACGGCTCGTCCGTGTCCCCGCAAACTTTCGGCGGTGGCAACAAGCTGCTCCACAACGTCGTCGGCGGCATCGGCGTGCTGGAAGGCAACGGTGGTGTGCTGCGGACCGGTTTGCCGTGGCAGTCGGTCCATGACGGAGAACGCTTGATGCACGATCCGCTGAGACTGTCGGTGTGTATCGAAGCTCCACGCGAGGCGATGTCCGAGATCTTGGAGCGCCACGACGGCGTCCGCGCCCTGTTCGACAACCGCTGGCTCTATTTGTTCGCGATGAACGCTGATGGACAACTGGCGTGGCGCTACGCCGGCAACCTGCAGTGGGAGGAACTCGGTCTTCAAGCCACCGTACCCCAACGCCTTCGCGTTGCGGGTTGAGAGGCTCGAGGAAATTGCGATAGCTGAGCGTCTTTGTTCCTATGGTTCAGATGGCATCTGGGCGGCGAGCCCGCCGCCCGGATCGTCGATCGCTTTAGCGCTGTGAGGATATCATGCTCGCAACTGCTGCGCGAAATGCGTCCCTCCTTGATCACTTGGAGTGGGAAGCCATCCACATCATCCGTGAAGCGGCGGCTCAATTCCGCAATCTCGTTCTCCTCTATTCGATGGGCAAGGACTCGACTGTCCTGCTGCATCTCGCGCGCAAGGCGTTTTGGCCTCAGCGTTTGCCCTTCCCGCTCCTCCACGTGGACACCACGTGGGAATTTCGTGAAATGTACGAATTCCGGGCGAAACTTCAGGCAGAGACGGATATTGATCTTATCGTCTACGTCAATGAAGAAGGATTGGCCAGCGGCGTAAATCCCTTTGATTACACGCCGTCCGTCTATACGCAGGTGATGAAAACGCAAGCGCTGCGGCAAGCCCTCGACAAGTATAAATTCGACGCGGCATTCGGTGGCGCCCGCCGCGACGAAGAGGCGAGCCGGGCAAAAGAGCGCGTCTTCTCGTTTCGCTGCGCACACCATCGCTGGGACCCGCGCAACCAACGCCCCGAGATGTGGCGGCTGCTCAACGGCCGACTCGCCAACGGACAAACGGCCCGCGTGTTCCCGCTGTCGAATTGGACCGAACGCGACGTGTGGCGCTACATTTTGCGTGAACGTCTTGAAGTTGTACCGCTCTATTTCGCTGCGGAGCGACCGACGGTCGACCGCGATGGTCTTCTCTTGGTGCCACAGAGCGAGGAGTTCAAATTACGCTCCGGAGAGGTCATTCCGCCGCGCCGGGTGCGCTTTCGGACCTTGGGCTGCTGGCCGAACACGGCAGCGGAGGAATCGGATGCGACCGATCTGCCTTCGCTCGTCAACGAACTTCTCAAGGCGCGGAGGTCTGAGCGCTCGGGTCGCATGATTGATCATGACGAAGCCGGCGCCATGGAAAAGAAGAAACACGAGGGATACTTCTAATGCCTCGGCGAGGTGTGGGTTCCGGGGCATCGAGTATCTGGATTACGGCTCCGCCAAACCGTCTCACGGAAGTGCTCTTGGTGCTCTATAATTTCGGTTGCCGATCCGTAGCTGTCCATCAGGTTGATCCCCGCGCTCGTCTATCCTGCGAACGCGTGATCGATCATCTTTCGGCGGCGCCGCGCTGGATTTGGATTGAAGCCGAAATCGATGGCGACATTGCGCGCGTGGTGGCACGGCTGTTGACAGAGCATGACGGCGTTCAGGTGGATGTGGAGCCCGACATCGAGCGGCGAGATCTTGATGGCACGATGAGAAATTAGCGAGCACCCCTTGGATGGCGGATCATCCCTATCGTGATCAGCGGGTCGTTGTGGCCACCCAGCACGGAAAAGAACGGGCGCTTGGTCCACCTTTTCAACGCCACCTTGGCATGCGTGTGTTTGCGACGGAGGGGCTCGATACGGACGAACTCGGCACGTTCACGGGTGAGATAAGCCGTCCGGGAAGCGCGCGGGACGTGGCGATCACGAAGTCCAGGCTCGCCGCCTCCTGCACCGGGGAGCGATTTGGCCTTGGCAGCGAGGGAAGTTTCGGTCCGCATCCCGCTGTTCCGTTCGTTGCCGTCGATCACGAAATCCTCGCGTTGCACGATCGGGAGCGCGATTCGATCATCGTCGAGCAGATCACGGTCACGCGAACAAATTTTTCGCACATCGACCTTGGCGTCTGGGATCCCGAAGCTTCGGACTTAGAGGACTTCTGCGCAAGGGTCGGTTTTCCGGCCCACGCCCTCATCGTGTCGCAGATCCGCGATGATGGCGTCGTGCCCCTGGCCAAAGGCCTCCGTCGGCGTGCCGATCTTGACCACATCCTACGTTCCGGACCATCAGGCTCCTCCGGTGGCAAGGTGCGCATTTGCACCGACATGCGCGCGCACATGAACCCGACGCGCATGGCCGTGATACGAGCGCTCGGCACGCGCCTTGCGCGGCGACTGGCACGATTGTGCCCCCAATGCCGCACGCCGGGCTTCGGAGAAACGTCGTACGAATACGGCGTCCCCTGCAGCTGGTGCGGTGAGCCGGTTGCTTTGCGGCGTGCGCGGCGGATTTGTTGTCTTGCGTGCACCTACAGCGAGACTGAACCCCTTCGAACGGCACCTGCAGTCGCCGACCCCCGATATTGTGAAATTTGCAACCCGTGAGGCGCTTGAGCGCCCTAATCTCAAAACGCTGGCGCCGTGTGCATGTTATAATTTTAATAGAGCGAATTTGCGCCCTATTTCAAAACGGGCCGGCGCGACCGTTCCAATTTTTGGATGAACGCTAGGCTGTTCCGAGACGCCCCCACAAATGTTCCGCCAAGCTAGCTCTATAACCCTCAAGCCTGGGCAAGACTGCCTCGCACTTCCCGCATCGCTCTTGTTATGCGGCGACCCACTTAACCGCGACTGGGATGGCATGCTTCGTGATCTCCTGCGATCAACCGACCAGGTCGATGCGCACCATTCGACTTCGCGTCCTCAATGCGGGACGCTCACGCCTTCGCCGGGCTTGCAGCGTTTTTACAAGTGGATGCCGCTGCCCACTCAGATCGTCACGTCGCACTTCTCATACCTCTTTGCGGGTTTCCTTCGACATCAGATCGGAAGCTCCCGCTCGAGATCGGGTTCTCACGCTAAGCTGTAACCTGAGGAGACGTGTCGCGGTCTCGCAGTACGATGTAAATGGCGGGGATGACGAGCACGGTCAGCAGCGTCGATGATATGAGCCCAAACAGCAGTGAAATTGCCAACCCCTGAAAGATTGGATCAAACAGTATCACAGCCGCTCCAATCATGGCAGCCAGCGCTGTGAGCAGAATGGGCTTGAACCGGACTGCACCGGCTTCGACCAGGATCTCACGCAGCGGCCGATCCTTGTCCGGCGCATGCCGGATGAAGTCGACGAGCAAGATTGAATTGCGCACAATGATGCCCGCCAGCGCGATGAAGCCGATCATCGACGTCGCACTAAATGGTGCACCGAAAATCCAATGCCCGATCATGATTCCGATGAGCGTAAGCGGGACGGGCGTTAGGATCACCAGCGGCAGTTTCAGCGATCCAAATTGCGCGACCACAAGAATATAGATACCGAGCAGCGCCACCACAAAAGCCGCTCCCATGTCACGGAAGGTCACGTACGTCACCTCCCACTCGCCGTCCCAGAGGATGTAGGGTCTTGCCGTGTCTTGCGGCTGTCCATGGAAGCCGATGATGGGCGCACCGAGCGCACCCCAGTCATGGTTTTGGATCTTCTCGTTGACGGCGAGCATCCCGTAGATTGGCGCCTCGTATTCACCTGCCAATTCAGCCATGACCATCTCGGCTGGATGACCATTGTGCCGGAAGATGGGATAGGACGCCTTGCCTTCTTCCACACGAACGACATCGCCCAATTCGACGATGGAACGTTCGCCGGGAAGAGCATTGGCCGGAACCGGTGTGGATAGCGCGCGCTCGTTCAGCGTCAGACCGGTCTTGGGAAGTTGCACCGCGATTTCGACAGGGTGCCGTCCTCCACCCCGATGCGAATAGCCAACGGGGACGCCGCCGAGGTAAGCCTGTACGGTGTCATACACGTCGCGCTCATCCACCTTATAGAACTCGAGTTGGTCCTGCTGGAGAACCAAACGCTGGCGAATGCCTTGCACACCGAAGCTGTCGTCGGTATCGACGACGAAGGGCACCGAGCGAAAAATTTGGCGCAGTTCGCTGGCAACAGCGCGCCGAGTGTCGGCATCAGGCCCATACACCTCTGCCAAAAGCGTTGCGATAACGGGTGGGCCCGGCGGGACTTCAACGACCTTAATTGAGCTCTTTTCTGGTAGCACGAGCCCACTCAAGCGCTGCCGAACATCAATTGCGATGTCATGACTCGTGCGCGTGCGCTCGCCTTTGGGTGTCAGATTGAGTTGGAGATCACCTTGTTCGGGCTCACTGCGCAAATAGTAGTGGCGCACCAACCCATTGAAATTGAATGGGGCCGCTGTTCCAGCGTAGGCTTGGATCGAAGACAGCTCCGCAAGTGTCGCAAGGCGCTGTGCGGCATCATTGAGAACGCGGTCCGTGTCTTCGAGCGATGATCCGCGCGGCAAATCGACAATGATTTGCAATTCTGACTTGTTGTCGAAGGGCAGCAGTTTGACCGTTACGAGCTTCGCAGCAACAAGTCCCATCGACAAAATCGTGGCGAAGCCGACAAGGAAAAGAAACAACCAAGCTCGGGTCTTAGTGGCCAGGATCGGCCCGGCCACGGCCCGATAGAGCGATCCGAGCCCCGATGAGCCATGCTCATGGGATTCGGAATTTGCATGCGACGCCCCACCGAACCGTACCATAAGCCACGGCGTCACGATCACGGCCACAAAGAACGACAGGATCATGGCCGAGGACGCGTTCGCCGGAATGGGGCTCATGTACGGGCCCATCAGTCCGGAGACGAACAGCATCGGCAGCAAAGCTGCGACGACAGTCAGCGTGGCGACGATCGTTGGATTGCCGACCTCCGCCACCGCCTCGATCGCCGCCTGGACGCGGCTGCGGCCGTCATTCATTGACCAGTGACGTGCGATATTCTCGATCACGACAATAGCGTCATCGACAAGGATGCCGATGGAGAAGATGAGCGCAAACAAGCTGACGCGATTGATGGTGTAGCCCATCATCCACGATGCAAACAGCGTTAGAAGAATCGTGACGGGAATGACCACGGCCACCACGCCTGCTTCCCGCCACCCAATGGCAAATCCAACGAGGAGGACGATGGACACGGTCGCCAAGGCCAGGTGGTAGAGGAGCTCGTCCGCCTTTTCCTTCGCCGTCTCGCCGTAATCTCTGGTCACCACAGCTTCGATATCGTGGGGCAGCAGCGTGCCTTTCAATTGCTCAAGCCGGTGCTTCACGCTCTCGGAAATCACGACAGCATTCGCACCCGCGCGCTTTGCGATTGCAACGGTAACAGCGGGCACCCGGTTGAGTTTGCCATCTCGTGTCTTTCGGAAATGCCAGGCGCGGCGCTCAAGAGGCTTGGCCCCAACCACCACGTTTGCGACGTCCCGCACATAGACGGGCCGGCCGTCGCGCGTTCCAATGACCAGAAGACCAATGTCGGGAACGCCAGATAAGGTCTGCCCCGCCGAGATCGCGATGCTGCGACCCTCATCGCGTACGCGCCCAGCCAAAAACGACCGGTTCGCCTGCTGAACTTTTCCGACGAGCTGTTGCAGCGTCACGCCATAAAGAGACAGTTTTTCCGGATCCGGCTCCACGCGGATTTGATCCGGCCTGCCGCCGACGATGAAGCTCAGGCCCACATTGTCCAGCTTGGCGAGTTCAATTTGTAAGTTTTCCGCTAGGTGAAAGATGGCGTTGTCTTCATAGCGGTTGGCCGCTTGCGGACGTGGTGCCAGCGTCACTGTCAGGATGGCGACATCGTCGATGCCGCGGCCGACGATCAGCGGCTCCGGAATTCCAATCGGCAGCCGATCCAAGTTGGCTCGGATTTTTTCGTGCACGCGCAAAATAGCTTCGTCGGCCTTCGTCCCGACCTGGAAGCGAGCCGTTACCAGCGCCCTGTCGTCCAAGGTGTTCGAATAGACGTGCTCGACGCCGTTGATGGCTTTGATGATCGTCTCCAGCGGCTCGGAGACGAGACGCACGGCATCCTCCGCCTTGAGGCCGTCGGCTTTGACCATAATGTCGACCATCGGCACGGAGATCTGCGGCTCCTCCTCTCGCGGGAGAGCGAACAGCGCAATCAGTCCAACGGCCAGTGCGGCAAGTAAGAATAGCGGCGTGAGCGTCGACGAGATGAACGCTTGTGTCAGCCGGCCGGAGATGCCGAGGTCGGCCGGAGCAAGGGACGGCGGCTTAGAGGTCATGGCTTTACGATGCGGTCGCCAGGCTTCACGCCCGACAGGATTTCGATGTCATCCGAAGAGACTGATCCACCCAGCGGCTGCCCCAACTGAACCACCACATCGACGGGCTGGCCATCGTCATGGAAGCCACCCATTTCTGCATGGGCTGGCGCGGCGTCAAGGACCTGGACAGCCGCATGATCAACTCGGTGATGCGCGGTGTGTTCCTGAAGGACGCCAACCTGCGCCGTGAATTCCTGTCCCTCATTCCCAAAAGAGGCTGAACCATGCTGGTCCGACTGCTGTACGTGAGCCGTGCCGTCC
>JAKALI010000498.1 GCA_021813195.1 Pseudomonadota bacterium | reverse complement strand
TTTGAATAGAGCTGGCATCAATGACACCACGTGGTTGGCCACTGTTGCCGCACTTTTCCGCGCCCCCCAGTTGGGAGTTGCTGGTCGCATTTTCACTCAAATCGGACGCGGAGCAATCGTTTTTTTGTGAGATAGCACCATAAGCCGGTTGATGTGTTGTATTTTCGCAACACAAATACGTCTACACGTTAAGTTTGCCCCCGATGCGGCTGATTTTCGTTGGTTTTCTCGACCATGGAACCGTCTGACCTGAGACGCGACTCTGGATTCTTGCTTCCTCTCATATCGATGATAGACGGCGCTGCATTTGCGCTGATGACCGTTCAATCTCGGTCAATAGCCATAGTAGCTATAGATGGACTCCGCGGTTCATCCATTTGGATGATGCCTTCTGTCACCTTAATCGACTAATCTTTAGCAAGGTGTTGTCCGAGTTGGTACACTCGTTACACTCGTATATCCGAGCTGGCCGAGTTATCGATAAGGTCGAATGCCACCTGCCGGCGCTCGGGTAAGCTTGCGATTGGACGCAAAAAGAATTTCTTGATGACATTTTTCGAGGAGGAAAACTCGTGAAGACAAAGACGATCGTTTTGCATTTGGGCGTTCTAGCCAGCGTTGTGGCGCTCTTGGCGGGTTGCGGTGGTGGTGGTGGCGGGGGTGGCGGCGACACAGCCGCGCCTGCGGTTGCCACAGGCGGTGCCATCGGCGGCGTTGCGGCCAAAGGCATTCTCAAGAATGCTAAGGTGACGGCGTACTGTGGCAACAGCGAGGCGGCGGCCGACTTGTTAATCGCCGGTGTTACCGACACCGCGGGCGTATACAGTCTCAAATGGACAACAGCCTGCACCAAACCCCTGAAGCTCGTCGTCGCGCTTGGCACGGGGACAACAATGGCCGACGAGGCCACCGGTAAAGATGTCACCCCGCCGGCCGGATTCAAGCTGAGCGCCTTGGTCGCGGATCCGTCCACGACCGCCACCAAAAACATCACGCCCTTCACCGACATGGCCGTGGCAATTGCGGGAACCGCGTCAACGAAGGACGCAATCGCAAATGCGGAGCTGGCAATCGTCAATACCGTTCTAGGCGGTGACAAGAACGCGTACGATGCCAAGCCGGTGGCGCCGACCGCTGCGGCGATGGCAACTGCGAGTGTGGACGAAAAGAAACTCGCTACGCTGCTCACCGCAGTCTCGGCATTCGCCCAGGACGATGCGACCTGCAAGACGAAATCTACGGATGGCGACAGGATCATGTGTGCGACCACAGCTTTCGCAAAACAGGCCGCCGCTACCGTGACCGGAGTTTCGGACACCGGATACACGGTGGCGAAGGCTGTCCCGGCCAGCACCCCCGCGACGATGCTCGCCGCTACGCTGACCAAGATTACGGCGGGAACCATCACCGGGGTAACGGCGACCGATCTGTCGAAGGACGTCACGTCGGACACTTCCGGCGCGGCTACGCTATTGACGTCGGCGGAAGACAAGGTGACGACTGCCGCAAGTGGCGGTGGAACCGTCACGGTCGCTGCGGGCTCGGCCTCCGGCATTCAGGCGGCGCGCGATTTGTTCAACAGCCTGAAGACGGACCTGGCCGCGCTGTCGAACGGCAACGGTAACGGCTTTCTGGACCAGAAGCTCAGTGCCGCGAAGACCGACTGGTCGACCAACGGCCATGCCAGCGCCGCGGGCTTGATCGATAATACGATCGCAATCGATCATGCGATACAAATGGCGAATGATGCCAAAACCTGGACTGCGCCGGCATCAAGCGGCTTGGTTGCCAATGCCGCTTACCCAGTGGCCGGCCATAGCGATCTGATTCTGATTACCGATGCGACGGGTGCCGCATACCAATTCGTTCGGCACTTCGCGACTTACGTCTTTCAAAACCAGCCGCACTCCATGGCCTGCCGTGTCAACGTTAGCGAAATGTCGCTAGGCAAGGCGGGATGCTTCTACGGCTACGGTAAAGCGAGCGCCGTTGACACAACGGCCGGGACTTACAACGCTTATTTCCACGCGGTCAAGGTAGCCGAGGGGACTACCAGTGGTTCCTACACCTGGCAGGACTACTTTGCATCCCGTCTATATTCGTTGGCACAACATTACAGTACGCCGAGCGGAGCGGTCGTTATTCCTTCATTTGTCGGTACATATACGCCTCAGGGGCTACAGTTATCGCGGTCGCAAATTAGCTATACGAATATTTCCGTCCCGCTGGCTGATCCGGTCAACGGCACCGCGCTCACCGGTACGGCCATCGTGACCAAGGATGCATCCGGAAACGTGACGGCGGTAAGTCGCAAGGGAGACATCCAGCCGCTGGCTGCGGGCCAGGACAAGTCGACGCTGGATACCAGCGTGGCGTTGACTTCGACCTCGACTTCACAGACCATCGACCTGACCGGTACCGTGACCAATGTCAAGGCCGGGGCGACGACCTTGACCATGGCGCTCGCCAGCGGTTCACAGCTTGTCGCTACGACCGGCACCGGCGGTCATGTTAGTTCGGCCAATTTCGTTATGCAGATCAAGACCGGCGTCTTCCAGTATGACGGCACCCTCGCCATGGATACCTTCACCGCGGACAAGGCCGGCAATTACAAGCCTGCCAATTCCAGCTTCACCGGAAAAGTATTCACCATGGCGAACGGGACGGCGACCGAGTTCCTGAGCGGCACGCTGGGTCTGAAGCTGACCAATCTGGCTGTTTACGATCCGCGCGTGGCAACCAGCGCGACCAACTTCATGCAACAAACGGCCAGCTTTACCGGTACAGTGACCAATGGCGCCACGGCCTACGTGCTGACGTTCATTACTGATGGCTCCACCTTTGGCCAGGAAGGCGTGACGCTGAATTACTCCCGCGCCGGTACGCAGATGGTCAGCGTCACCGGAACCAAGACTGACGCTACGAATGCGACCGTACTCACAATCAAGGGGGCCGGCGATGTCAATGCCGTAATCACTAACGGCAGCGGCGACGTCAATACCGGCACGACCAAGGTCGGATCGGTTACCAACCACCCGAGCCAGGTGAACTTCACCGACGGCACTTATCTGCTTCTCGGCGTTTGACGAGCGTCGCCCGATCGCTGTTATAGACTGTTCCGATCGGGCGTTTCTTCGAATTCAACTGGCGGCTGCGGCTGCCAGTTTTTTTGGTGCGCCGACATGAAACGTTTTTCCCTGCTTCTTTGGGCCGCCCTTGGCGGACTCTCCCTGCCCGTGCTCGCAGATGAGCTTCTGTCTGCCGAGAATCCCGCCAATGCAGGAACGGCCCGCGCCGCGTATGCGCAGGGACAGGCTTTTTTTGCCAATGATATCGTTCCGCTGAGCCAGGCCAACAAGGACTGGAGCCAGGGGTATCACCCTCGTGAAGGGAAGAATCTCGCGTTGATCTCTACCCGAATAGAAACCGGGGTGCAATGGCAGGGTTTTCGCCTGGGCTATATCAGCCGCAACGAGTGGATGGTCACAGCCAACCGCGATAGCCTCGATATCGTTCGCGCGGACCGGCAGAATGCCAGCTACGACAGCGGACGGAACTATGTACTCGACTACCGCTTGCGCGGCTTTGCCGCCGACGGCGCGCGCCTGACCAAGTCTTTTTCAAATCAACTCGGATCAAATTGGACGCTGGCTTGGGGGGCGGCGGCCAGCGTGCTGCGCGGCCGCCGAGTCCGCAGCGAAGACATTACCGGCGGCGCAACGGTGACAGGAGGCCGGAACTTTACCGCCGATGTCGACTGGACGCGGGATTACAGCCACACCGATACCGCCGCGGAGGCCTACGCGGCGGCGTTTCTCGATGGCAACCCTACGGGGCAGGGTTATTCAGCCGATCTTGGGATAAGCCTCCGCCGGCAAGATGGCTTGCGCATTGAGTGGATTGCCACCGATGCCTTTGGGCGCATGAACTGGCGCGATATCCCGGAGAAGACCCTGTCGGGAAGCAATCTGCCGGGAGCCGCGCTGCCGGGAGGGCACAAATGGCGGGTAGAGTTGACGCAGAGCCTGCCCGTCAAGAATGCGCTGTCGCTCACCATCCCGACCAGCGTGGGCGAAGTCGAATTGGCGGACACCTATTTTCAAGGCGTGCATCTGCCGCGCATCGGGTTGAACAAGCGTTTCAACGCGAATTGGGCGGCGCGGCTCGACTACGATGTCCGCTTCTCGACGGTCGGGCTCGGGCTTTCGTATCGCTGGTTGCAGAATGAATCG
>JAKALI010000497.1 GCA_021813195.1 Pseudomonadota bacterium | reverse complement strand
GAAAGAAAAATCCGGCCCCACACAGCGCGCCGATCGCGGCGGAGCACCACAGCGTCGCGGCGGTGTTGAGCCCGCGCACATTCAACCCTTCCTTGAAGATGATGCCGGCGCCCATAAAGCCGATGCCGGAAACAATCTGGGCCGCAACGCGCATCGGGCTCGCCTCGCCGGGGAACAGCCCGGCAAAGAGGACGAAGATGGCCGCGCCGAGCGCGACGAGGGTATTGGTTCGCAGCCCGGCCAGGCGCTGGCGCCATTGCCGTTCGAAGCCGATCAAGCCGCCAAGAAGGAATGCGCCCCCGAGCGTGAGTGCGGTGTGGCCAAGGCTTTGCCAATCCATCTGAATGTGTTCCCATCTCGTTGCGTCGGTCGCGCCCTCCCGAGGCGCAAGCCCGCGCTATTGCTGGAATTGCCACTCCACTCGCTGTCAGAATTCGGCGTGGGCGCGAAGCGACAGAATCGAGGCTGGTCCGCGGTCGGCGTTGTAGGCGGGGTTTGCAACAAACTGATAGTCGAAGGTGACGGTGCTCCAGCCGTTGACCCGCAAGGCGTAATACGCCTCGACGATCGACTCGTGGCCGTAGCGCAGTCTCCCATCACCGATCAGCAACCCCGTGCCTCCGGCGGCGAGGAAGTTACGATGTGCACTCGAGAGGCCGTTGACCGCAGCACCGACTCCGATCGTGTCCGCAGGCCGTCCCCATGCAGAACCCTTTAGGGAGAAACCACCGGAAATGCTGCGGTCGATGTCCGTGAAGGAGAGGATTTCGGTGCGGCCGTCGTTCCAGCTTGCACGGGCGAAAAGCCCGAGGTCAGCTGTCAAAGCCTGTTCGATATTTCCATAAAAGCCATACTTATTCTGATTGCGGCGCAGGGCCGTCATCGCATCGTTGATATCTGTTTGAGGGCTCGCTTGCGCGAGGTTGATAGCGTCGCGATACGCGCCGGTGTAACCACGGTTGATGAAAGCGCCGATCCGAACCTTACCCGGCTGCCCGAACAGGCTGTGCCGTTCCTCGAACTCGACGGCGCCACCGCCGCCCCCATTGAAGACCAAAACATCACTGTTCGGCTCCCTGGGCACTTGGAAGGCCCCGGCTCGCACAGCCCAATCCTTACGATTCAGCTCGATGACCGCACCGCGCGTCATGCCGGGAAGGTCGGCGGGGAAGTCATAGGCCCCCGACGACCAGATTGCCCAATTCATGAAATCCGCGCGCGGATCCTTGGCATAGGCATTCGCGTCGAAGAAATCGCCAACCGCGAAACGACCAACCGTGACAGTGACGCGATCGATATCGCGTCGCCCCGCCAGTTGCAGGGGGCCGTCTGCGACATCCTCCTGCTCGCCACCAAGACCGAATGTCTGCTGAAGATAGTAGCGCTGTGGCCGAAATTTCGGAAATTCAGCGCCGCCTTTTTGCGCTTCTCCATTTGGAAAGCCTGCGAGTCCGAGCGTCCCGTTCAGCCCGAAGCCTTGGGCTAGCTCGGGATTGAAATAGAACGCACCACCGTCCCAAAGCCTCACGCCAAGAAATGCGTCCGCGGTCCACGTCTCACGAACTTGCCCACCACCGGGCAGGCTGGCGCTGGAAGCGTAGGGGGAACGAATCGCGGGATAGCCTTGGGCGATGAATGTGGTCTGGCCATGAATATTCCAGTCCGGCGACATTTCGACAGTTGCCGGTGGTCTTGGGAGTGTCGAGGCCACATCGCCCAGTCGGTAGTTCAGGCCAAGCGTGAACCTCTGGGTTCGGGGGCGGACGGACACATCGCGCAGTCCGGCACCATCGAGTCGATAGGTCGAGGAAGCCAGATCGAGGTAGTCGTACTGGACGCGTGCCGTCCATGGTCCGCCCAAGGCCATTTCGACACCTGCGCCTGCCGTCCACCCAGCGTGCCAGCGCCCCAGTTTTGACAAAACGCTGCCGTCATCGCCATTGATGTCGACGTTCGTTCGTGTCCAAGCGAGGCCTCCCGTTGCATAGGGGAGGAATGGGCCAAAAGCATAGCCGATCCTGCCACGCACCGTCCCCACGACATCCAGGGATGTGTTGAAGGGAGCCGGTATCCGTCGCGTCTCATCGGGCGGGCTCACAAAAGTGACATCGGCTTCCGCGCCGAGCACCCAACGATCGCTGGCCTGAAAGTTGTAGCCTCCCTGAAAGCCGCCGATCATTCCTGTCACCGTAGGCGGCAGGCCAACGGACTGATTCAAGACGGGGTTCGTTCCCGGGCCAAGGCTGCCAGCCCCGAAACCGGTGTGTCCGCCAAAATAGACGCCCGACCAGTCGGGCCCGCCCGATTCCACCTTATTGTCACGCGAGGCCCCCGGTGCCTTCGTTGGCATCGCCAGGATGGGTTGCGGTCCACTAGTGTTGAGCCGTGCCGCATCCGGATGGCCGGGAGTCGTTTGAAGTTCTTGCGCGTGCGCTTTGGTTACCTGAAGAACCGCTACAAGACCGAGCGCCAGCAAGTAGAAAGCGATCACCATCAGTCGGCAAAAAAGAACCCGACGACGCCTGAAAACCTTCAGTCCGGTGGTGATAGTGAAATTGGGAAGTCCGTGGGTCGTAAAATAAGTCATGGGCTACTCCTGGCGTCGGGTTGCGAGAGCGCCCGGCGCCAATAGCCGCGAGCTGCCCTCCTAGTTTTCTCGTGAATTCAAGCGGCGCGAGTTGTTGGTCGCGCCGCGACTAGATGGGTCGTCCATTTGAAGCTCCTTGCTGATCGAAGTCCGGTTCAGGTCCGGGCCTCGTGCTTTGGTTCCATGCAAGCGATCGTTTTGCGCTTGTGTGGCTCACCAGCGGCAACGCCGCATTCGCGATATCGCCGCTCTGTTCAACCGTGCGCCGCAACGCAGCAGGAATCTGAGCTTGAAACCGTCCAGCAGACGGCGACGAGCAAGGTGAACGGCCGCATGCGTCACGAACATCGCCAAAACCGCCAAAGCCCAACACAAACGTCTGTCCAACCGATTCCGAAGCGACGACCTGGCATCGCCCGGCTCGCGATTGTGGGGCGGACGCGGCGCTTGTCGCCTCGGCGGTGGCGGCCCTTGTCGCGGGCAGTCTCCAGCCTGCGGCGGCGCAAATCTCAGGATCAACGGTGATGTGGACATGATCAGGACCTCTCATGCGCTTGGCCGTCAGAACCATTGTCCGAACCGGCGGATGTAGACGGTCTTCATCAGTTGAGCGACGAGGCAGTAGCAGAGCAGCGTTCCGGCCAGCCACGGGAAGTAGGCGATAGGCAGGGGCTGCAATCCGATGGCTGCTCCCAGCGGAGAGAACGGCAAATAGATCCCCAGTACGCAGATGACGCTCGACATCAGCAAGACCGGCAAAGCCGCTGTGCTGTTGACGAAGGGAATCTTCTGGGTACGCAGCATATGGACCACGAGCGTTTGAGAAAGCAGGCCCTCGATGAACCAGCCCGACTGAAAGAGCGATTGATGCTCCGGGCTATTGGCGGCAAAGACGAACCACATCAGAGCGAACGTCGTGATGTCGAAGATCGAGGACGTCGGCCCGATCCAGATCATGAAACGACCGATATTCTTGGCATCCCACTTCCGCGGTTTGCTGAGAAACTCCTTGTCCATGTGATCCCAAGGCAGCGCCAATTGGGAAATGTCGTACATCAGGTTTTGCACGAGCAAATGGATCGACAGCATCGGCAGGAACGGAATGAATGCGCTCGCCACCAGCACTGAAAACACGTTTCCGAAGTTCGAGCTGGCGGTCATGTTGAGGTATTTCATGATGTTGCCGAAGGTTTCGCGCCCCTTCAGCACACCCTCCTCAAGAACCATCAGGCTCTTCTCGAGCAGGATGATATCGGCCGACTCCTTCGCAATATCGGCGCCGCTATCGACGGAAATGCCGACATCGGCATCGCGCAGCGCCGGGGCGTCATTGATGCCGTCACCGAGAAATCCGACGGTATGACCGTTAGCCTGAAGCGCCTGCAATACACGCGACTTCTGGAGCGGAGTGAGCTTCGCGAAGATCGTCCGCTCCTCGACCAAAACGCGAAGCGCGGTGTCGTCCAATTTTTCTATGTCGCGCCCGAGTACGGCTTGGCCCGGTTCAAGTCCTACTTCACGGCAGATCTTGGCACTCACGACCGCATTGTCGCCCGTAAGAACCTTGACCTTGACGCCATGCTCCGCGAGCGCAGCGATTGCTGGTCCAGCCGTCTCCTTTGGCGGGTCGAGAAAAGTAAGGAACCCCTGAA
>JAKALI010000496.1 GCA_021813195.1 Pseudomonadota bacterium | reverse complement strand
TCTACAAAACCAAGCACGACATTCTTCTGACCTGCAATTTGCCCGGCTATCAGCAAGCCAGCGTCAATCTGGAAAGCGGCTACGGCGCTGGCACGTTCGGCAACATCCTCCTTGGCGGCGTCATCGGTTGGGGCATCGATGAAGCGTCGGGCGCGGTGAACAAGTATCCAACTTCTGCACAGGTGAAATTCGTTCCGCTGGGCGGTGCCCCACTCGCGGCTCCCGCACCAGCGGCAACGCCAACCGCGCAGAATCCACCTCAACAGGGAACGCCGAGTTCATAATTGGTCGAGGACATCGACATCCTTCGATCCGCCCACCTGCTCATACAGCAGCACGGGGACCAGGCTGCGGCGTTTGCCGCTCGCAAGTATGTCGATTTCATGCGCGCCGGTGGCGGCGATGGGATGACCGTGTGGACTGCCATCATGCAGGCGATTTTGGAACTGACAGAGGCAGGGGCAAGCACGGGCGAGCGCTTGAACTAGGGCAATTTGGTTCTTGAATGGCACCAAAGAGCCCTAGACTGCAACTTCGCCCGACCGGGTGGAGAAATTTGAGCTCCATTCTCATGCCCGACTAAGCAAAGCTCAGAGCAAAGTCACTGGCCGAATATGCTCGCTATAGCGGAATTTTGCCGATGAAAAGAATCCACCGCACTTCGACCGCACCGCACAATCTTGACACTCGGGCATGTACTCGTTTTTCCAATCGCTGATCGTGCGCTTCGCATACCGCCAGATTGATCTATCGGTTATGCAGAGTTGATGGTTATAAACCGCGACCGCCATGCGATTGGCAGCAAGGATTTTGACTGCGTCGACCAATTGGGGTTGGTATTCTACTGGATCGATCCACAGGTCCTTGAGATTGGCTCGCGTGAACCCAGTCATTTCGAGCCCCATCAAGGCAACCTGATCCACGAATGTAAGGTTGCGCGCGATAAACCGTGCAAGCTCCGGCAACCGCTCGTAAGTTTGTCCGTGAATAACAACTCGTATCTCCACCCTTAAGCCACACCGCTTTAGGTTTAGGACACCTCGAATTGTCTCGTCGAAAGCACCGTCTGCCTGAACAACATAATTGTGGATATCGGAGATATCCGAGTAAAGAGGAATACCGAACATCAAGTCGGCATGGCGGATATCCGCGAAAAGATGCGCATAGCCAACGTCCGAAAATGCCCGCCCGTTACTCAGAACGTGCACGCCGGTTGTTGGTAGGTACGACTTGCATTGACGCACGAGATACACCAAACGCTCACCGAGTAGCGTGGGCTCTCCACCGGTAAAAACGATCTCCGGCGTTCCCCGATCGACGAGTGGAATTGCGGCCATAAGATCGTCGACTATCCAATCATCCTGAACATCACGAGGCGGTTGCGAACACATGAGGCAGTAGTGATTGCAGCGCTCCGTCAAGAGAAAGCTGTTGTGCCGCGCTGATTTTTGGTACAGTAATGCAATCGAACCTTCTTCCGCTGATAGACGCACAACGTCGCCATCACCGAGGTAGTTGAAGTCAGCCGGGAGAAAAATCGCAGCGGCACCAACGGGAACCTTCACGTCGGAAGAGCAAAGTTCGCCCACAACGACGTACCATGCAAAGCCACCAGGAAGCGTTGCCGCGCGCGATAGGAACGCTTCCTTGTTCCGAAGGGGTTCTGGACGAGCAGGATCAGTTGACACTCGAACGACGCGGCGGGGAACAGTATCGGCTCCCACCACCACGTTATACCCGCGCCCCCTCCGGTTTAACATTCAGCGGTTCGCCCATTGCGTGAATAGTTCGCGGATGTACGCATCCTCTTCCATCCGTGCGATCAAGCCCCGAAAGATCGCCATCTTGCGGCGACAAAAATCAGACGCAGGCTTTCGTCCGACAAAGTCATGCTGCGTGGCGTGATGGTACACCGGGTCAGATCCACAATACGGCTCGAAGGCGCAGGTTACGCACATTGGCACACTGCCCGAGAACGACCCTTCCAGAGGCTCAAGCAGCTTATCGGATAGCATCAGTTCTTCATATGAGTCGTACACCGTCCCCAAACAGAATGTATCGTCATGCATTTCTCCGAGCATACGGCTCTCGTCGGACGCGTAAACCTTGCCGTCGTAGTTATAGACCAGCGCGCCAAGTCCGATTCCAGCGGGGCTCATGAGGTCAACATACCCCGGCTGAAACGGCGTGAGCATCTTTTGAAGTATCACTGCGGCGTAGAATTCGAGAAATTGAACGCCGCGCCTATTAAGCTCGATAATGTAAACCAGCCCCTCGAAGTAAAAGGGTAGCCACTGATCCGAATCATAAGCGGCGAAGCCCTTTGTCTTGACAGCAAATCCGTAGGGCGACAGTGGGCGGAAAAATATTCCTCGGAACCCATTCGAAACATATTCATCAACAATCTCCCGCGCGCGACCAAGGCTTGCGGCGGTCGTAGTCATCATAGCGCTGATGTTGTCGCACCCAAGCGTCTCACGGGTCCGTGCAATCCCCTGTACAGCACGTTCGTAGCTATCGCCACCCGCACGCGGGCGGTTCTTGTTATGCAGATCACGAGGACCGTCGAGCGAGGTCGATATATGGATCGAATGGACATCACAAAACCGAAGCATATCGTCCGTCACGAGCGCCAAGTTCGTCGCGATGACAAATCCCAACTCACGCCGGGCACGATGATTGCGCTCTATCGCGCCATGAACGATATGCTCGATTAGCGGGAAGTTCAGCAGCGGCTCGCCACCTTGAAATTCGATCATAATATTCGGCGACGGAGATCGAAAAACATGGTCCAGCGCGCGGTCAGCCGTTTCTTCTGTCATGTCGAATTGGGACTGATCGTCGTTCTGGCGCGATACTTGACAGTAGGGGCAGGAGTGCTCGCACCGGAGCGTGACCACAAACATATGCAGCGCCGTAAAATTCGCCAAACGCTCGTATCGTGTTCGGGTCTTTAAGGCGAGCAGATCGATGGCGCTGCTGGAATTCGAGTCGATTAGAAAGTGCTTCGCCTTGAGGTCGTCGTAGGCCTGTGCGTCGTGCGGAAGCCGATGCTGAACGAAGTCGTACAACAGCGAACCTGTTACGACGTGGTATTCGCCGGTGAAGTTTGTGAGTACATAGCGCTGTTCATCAAGCCGCGTGAACCGTAGCGGAAGCAGTTGATACCCGTTCGCCGCACCTTTCCGGTACTCCGAAAGGGGGCGGAACTTGCTCATTCGTTCAATCCGGTTTTCGAGAAGGCGAGCGAGAGGATGAGGTTGCGAAATGGTTCGGTTTCAACAGCAATTTTCAGTCGAAGGTCTTGGTCGAGCACTTCAATGCGAAAATCGTGCGCGATTTTCTCCAACCGCTCAGCCGCTGCCGTTGAGAGCGCAGTCAACACGCAAATGAACGCTTGACCTGTCGGCGTGATTTCGACTGCCACACTATCGCTGAATCGATACGCGGCCCGCTTAACTGCCTCTACGTCATAAACGGCAGAGGAGAATTCCAAGGCACGCGTCGCCTCGCCGGTATCAACGGAGGTCACCCTTGTCGTTCCCGCCGTGCTTAGTAACTGCCGGAAGCGTGGCTGGCGTGGCTCGCGTGGCTGGCGTGACTTGCGTGGCTCGCATGACTCGCGTGCGAGGCCATTTCAAGCGATCCCGAGGCCGCTCTCTCAAGAACTAGGTTCCCAGTAGGCTGGGCTTGGCTTATCGAAACCTGCAAGGGATTTCCCGACGCGGCAGGAAGACTCGCGGATGCTGGTGCCGCAGCCAGCGTCGCGACAGCGAGTGCTACCGGAACAAGAAATGACCTTTTCGCCATTTGACCCTCCGTTGGCTGATTACACTATCTCACAGCACCGCGTTTGGGGCAATACTTGTAAACGGGCGTAATCGGGACGCTAAACTGCTGTTGTTCTCGTTAGGACACTTTGGAAGGAATCGAGGGTACGTGGCCGATGACGCAATGACATCAAGTAGGTTAGCGCAGCCTGCACCGTGCCGTGTGAACCTCAGTTACTTCGCCTTCCACAGTCACCGCCCGCCTCATGTGATGCAGCCTGTTCAGGCGGGATGGTGCCGAGGCGCATGTGCACGGGTCGCCAACAAACTGCGGTGGCGGTCAGACGCAGAAGTCAAACTCACGCATTCTATAGCCGCACCTATTTGAACGCCGCATTCAAGATCGCACCGAGCCGCACGCCAGCGCGTTCGAGTTGTTCAGCCGCAATCGCCGACTTATTCTGCGCATAATCGGACGG
>JAKALI010000495.1 GCA_021813195.1 Pseudomonadota bacterium | reverse complement strand
CGGCGAAGTCGATCGGTCCGAGCCGCTCGAGCCCGGGGATCCCCCCCCCACCAGCACCGATCCACGCAAAGGAAACCCCAGGCATCCGTCGAGCGATCTCGGTGAGATAGGACGTGTTCTTCGGCCCCGTACCCGGCCCAACACCCGAGGAGATATTGAAAGTGCGCGATTGGCTGGCCGCGCTCAACGGAATGCGGGATGGGGCTTGCAAAAATGTAGCGCTCATCACGCCCGACGACATTCGAGCCGATGCGGAGGCGTGGCGCAAATTTGCCGCTGCGGGTGGCCCCGGGACTCGCTTCATCTCACTTGCCTCATTGCACAATGCTTGTCGTGGCGAGGATCAGCTGGCGCGGTATCGTGGTGCCGTGGAACAGTTGCTCGGTCTCTTGGCCGAAGGGGGGCAGCGTCCTGTCGTCGAGACTGTCGGCGAAGCCAGCCTACTATTGGCGTTCCAGCCAGCGGACATGGGGTGGAGGTTGGAACGCTGGGACGCGCTAGTGGGTCTCGAAGCTCATGATGAGGGTATCGTGGAGGCTTCCGCGCTCGCCGCACGCGCGGCGAACGTTGGGTTCGAGGGAGGAGCGAGGGATCCAACGGACGCCGGTGCGCTCGTTGACGGGCTACCGCCTCTCGCCGCGCTGAGATCTGAACACACCCGTTATGTCAGCTTGCAGCGCGCAGCCGCCGAAATGGGTCGCCGCTCTGATGAGTTTGCCCGCCGTCTTGCTGATCGAGATGGGCCTTCGCGCGAACTCGCGCTGCGACTGGTCCAGTCGGGACTTCCGCGGTCGGATTGGGAGCGCTTGAAGGCTGGTCTGACCGGTCGGCCAGGTGTTGAATTCGACAACCCCGAAATCGGCCCCCCCCAGCTTGATCTCGCGTTGTGGACCGACATGACGCGCTATCGCGTCGGCGACTTGCTGACCGTTTATGCGCGGCCATCCGGGCGCTGCCATCTGACAATTCTCGCTGTGGAAGCGGACGATACGGCGACCGTCCTGTTCCCCAACGAGACCGAGCCGAATAATCTTGTTGAGGCTGGGCGCAAGGTCATGATCCCGCCGCCCAACGCCGGTTATCGGCTCAGGCTCGATACCAAAGGCCGGAAAAATATCGTCGCGATCTGCAACGCCCGGGCCAAGCGACCAGAAGGGATCGGTCACGATTTCGAGCGCCAGCGATTCACGATGCTGGGGCCTTGGCGTGCGTTTCTCCTGTCGAGCGCGGTCAAAGAAGCCGAATATCGCCAAGCGCAAGCAGAATTGCGCCGCTTTCGCGTCGGACGCCGGGAGCCGACGGAGGATCTTGCGGATGAGATCGTCAGCGGGTCGGATGCGGAGGCGCGCGCAGGGTTGTCGTTTCTCGTCGAGTAGCTAAGCTCGCGCGGGGGTTGGCGTCATCGAAACCTTAGGGGCGGCGTGGTGCGCGATACGATCGAGTTGGGCCAAGACGGGCGCAAGACGCTCAGCGGCCATCCCCGTGGTCTCAGAACGCTCTTTTTCACCGAGCTGTGGGAACGCTTCTCCTATTACGGCATGCGCGCCCTGCTCGTGCTTTTCATGGTCGCTCCCGTCGAGAGCGGAGGGCTCGGGTTCTCAGCCACCGAGGCGGCCATAGTGTATGGCAACTACACGATGGCCGTCTACATGCTCTCGATACCGGGCGGGTTCATCGCAGACCGCCTGTTGGGGGCGACCGGGGCTGTCCTCTTCGGGGGTCTCATTATCGCGGCGGGCCATTTCACGCTCGCTTTGCCATCCGTGGCGGCTTTCTACACCGGACTGATCCTCGTTGCGCTGGGCACCGGCCTTTTCAAACCTTCCATCAGCGCGCTCGTGGGTGCGCTTTACCGGCAGGGCGACGAGCGGCGCGACGCAGGTTTTTCCATTTTCTACATGGGCATTAACATAGGTGCGTTTTTGGCGCCTCTCGTCACGGGCTTTCTGGCGCAGGGCGCGCCGTTCAAAGCGTGGCTCAGCGCGGCGGGCCTCGATCCGACAACGAGCTGGCACTACGGGTTCGCAGCAGCGGGCGTTGGCATGGTGCTGGGGCTCTCAATTTTTATCGCGCAGGCTGGTTACTTTCGAACTCTGACGTCGCAAGGCAGCGAGCAAAAGGGAGGTGAGGAGGTCACGCCGTCCTGGCGTGCGACGGCGCTTCTCATCATCGCAACGCTCATTTTGGGGTCGCTCCTGTTTTTATCGGATCGCGAAGGTTGGACATGGTTGCGCGGTCTGATCCTTGCGCTGCCTCTGCTCGCGTTCGGCTGGTTCGTGACGCGGCCGGATGTCGAGAGCCGGCGCATTGCCGCCATCCTCGTGTTCTTTATGGCCGCGGTGGTGTTCTGGGCCATCTTCGAGCAAGCGGGGCTCACGATCGCGTTGTTCGCCGATCAACTCACACGTACCGAAGTCCTGGGTTATGCCTTTCCCTCGGCCTGGTTCCAGTCGCTCAACCCAATCTTCGTCATCCTGCTCGCGCCCCTGTTTGCAGCGCTGTGGATGCGGTGGGGAGAGCGCCAGCCCTCCAGTCCGGTGAAGTTTGCGGCGGGCCTCTTTTTCCTTGCTTTGTCGTTTCTGCTGATGGTGCCGGCAGCTCTTTTGACGATCGAGGGTCGCGTCAGTCCATTGTGGCTAGTCGGACTCTTCTTTCTGCAGACCGTTGGAGAGTTGCTCTTGAGCCCGGTGGGTCTCAGCACGATGACGAAACTTGCGCCCGTGCGCGCAACCGGACTGGTGCTCGGCGTATGGTTCCTCGCCAGCGCCTTTGGCAACAAGCTCGCGAGCATCCTGGGTGCGGGGTTCACCTCTAGCGACCCTGAAGGCCTGTCGCGCTTCTTCCTGCACCAAGGACTGACGGTGGCGGCCGTAGCGCTCTTGCTGCTTATGGCTGCGCCGTTCGTGCGCCGACTGATGGGGGGAATTCGCTAAGGAGAGACACCGCAGTGGCGTTCACGACGCGGCTGTCAGTCTCGCGAACCCCGCTTCGAGATCAGCGATAAGATCTTGGGGATCTTCCAGGCCAGCGTGAAGGCGCAAGGCCGGCCCCGAACTCGTCCAAGATGTCGCCGTGCGATAACTCGAGCAGTCGAACGGGATGATGAGGCTCTCATACCCGCCCCACGAGTAACCCATGCCGAAGTAGCGCAGGCCATCGAGGAACGCCGCGAGTGCCGCGCGTGACGTCGGTTTCAGGATGATCGAGAACAGTCCGCTTGCCCCCGAAAAGTCGCGGACCCAGAGCGCATGATCCGGATGATCGTGCAGTGCCGGATGGATCACCCGCTCAACTTCGGGGCGTGTTTGAAGCCAGTGCGCAAGCGCGATACCCGTTTGCTGGTGGCGCTGCAAGCGGACGTCGAGCGTACGCAATCCGCGCAGCCCGAGAAAGGTTTCTTCCGAACCTGGACACACACCCAAGTGCCCGCTTGCCCGTTCGATGTGGCGGGCCGCGCGCGCGTTGGAAGTGATGGAGCCCAGCAGAGCATCCGCGTGCCCAACGATATATTTCGTCGCCGCCTGGATCGAAACGTCCGCCCCGAGTGCCAACGGCTGACAATAGAGCGGACTGGCCCAGGTATTGTCGACGAGCAGCCACAGATCGCGCGCACGCGCCGTTTCAGCCATCGCCGGGATGTCCTGGACTTCAAATGTGAGCGATCCCGGGCTTTCAGCGAAGATCAGCCGCGTGTTGGGTCGCAGGAGCTTAGCGATGTCGCCGCCGATGCGGGGATCATAATACTGCGTTTCTATTCCGAGACGGCTCAATATCACGTCGCAGAATTGGCGTGTGGGTTGATAGACGCTGTCGGCAACCAGGATGTGATCGCCCGCCTGCACAAACGCCAACAACGCAGTTGTGACCGCCTGATAACCAGATGCGGTGAGCTTCGTGTCTGCGCCGCCTTCTAGGGCCGAAAGCGCATCTTGTAATGCTGCTACGGTCGGTGTCCCGCGCCGGCCATAGCTGTAGGGCTGCGTTTTCTGCTCCAGGCTATCCAGCGTCGGATAAAGAACCGTGGAGCCGCGATAGACTGGAGGATTGACGAAACCTTGCTGCTCTGCCGGCGAACGGCCAAGATGGGCGAGCCGAGTGGCAACGCCCCTGATCGTCTGAGGTTGATCGTCCGCGTGCGCCATAGACCGGTGTCCTCGCCGTGATTGCGCCGTGTGGCGCAAGTTCCGCTCCGGGTCAAGTCCTTGACCAGCCGGGCGCCTCCCGGCAAGGAGGGTCGGACTGTTCCTCCTG
>JAKALI010000494.1 GCA_021813195.1 Pseudomonadota bacterium | reverse complement strand
TCGGCCGGATCGAACTCATCCCGCACCAATACCAGCCGGATGTGCGCCTCCTTCGCCGCAGCAATCATCACGCAGCTCTGCGTGGGGACTTCCGCCGAGCCTTGCCCTGCGCGGCGGCGCGATGATCCTTCGACTTCTCTTCCACGCTGCGCTTCAGCAGCGCCATCAAGTCGATCACCTCTCCTCTCGGGGGTCCTTCCTCTTCCGCCGCAGCCGGTTCGGTGATCAGTTCCGTCTGGCCCGCCTGGACCCGTTTCTCGATGAGCGCCAGCAGATCTTCGTGATAGGTATCATGGTAGCGCTCAGGCTGCCACGGCTCCGTCATGCCTTCGACGAGCTTCACGGCCATCTCGATTTCTCGGGACGACACGCCGACGGCTTTTAAGTCCTTGGGCGGCACCTCGAAGTCGTCGGCAGCGCGGATTTCGTTCGCATAGCGGAGCGTGTTCATGACGATGACGTCGTCCATCGGAATGAGCGCCGCCACATACTGCCGCGTGCGGATGACCACGGTGGCGATACCGACTTTCCCGGTTTTCCGCAAGGTTTCCCGGAGCAGCGCATAGCCCTTCTGCCCCCGTTTGTCCGGCGCCAAGTAGTACGGCGTTTCGAAATACAGGGGCGCGATCTGCGTCTGGTCCACGAAATTCAGGATGTCCACCGTCTGCGTCGCTTCGACGTTCGCGCGCTTGAAATCTTCCTCCGTCAAGACGACGTAGCGGCCTTTTTCATACTCATATCCCTTGACGATGTCGTCCCATGAGACGTCCTCGCCCGTCTCCTTGTTGTAGCGCTTGAATCCGACCGGCTTCATCGTCCGGCGATCCAGCATCGTCAGGTCGAAGCTGTTCCGCTTCTCGGCCGAGTACAGTCCGACCGGAAGATGAACCAGCCCGAAACTGATGGCGCCTTTCCAGAGAACTCTCGGCATAAGTACGATTTGGTGATTGAGTGATTTAGTGAAGTCCCAGAGGCTCCTTACTTCACCAGATCACCAAATCACCACTTCTGACTTCTTTACGCCGCCTTCGCGGCGCCTGCGGCGCGTTGCCGCTCCGCCGCCGCATGTTCGATTTCGGCGTTGATCTCGCCGCCGATCAACAGCACCATCCCGCTCCAGTACAGCCACAGCATCAACACCACCACTCCGGCAATCGAGCCGTAAACCGCGTTGTAGTTGCCGAAGTTCTCGACATAGGCCTTGAACCCCAGCGACACCAGCAGCCACATCGTAACCGCAAAAACCGAGCCGGGCGACACCCAGCGCCAGTCCTGTTCGATCGCGGGACAAAAATAATAGACCGCCGCGACAACCGTAAGCATGAGTCCGATGATCACCGGCCACTGCAAGACCAACCAGGCCCAGGTGAAATGAGGGCCTAGTCCGACGGCATCGGCCACCCAGGCGGCGATGTGTTCCCCATAGAGCACCAGCGCCACGGAAAAGATCACGAAGCCGGCCAAGCCCATCGTCAACAGAACCGCCGTGAGCCGGATGCGCCAGAAAGGCCGGGGATCGTCCTTGACGTCATAGACCACGTTCAGCGCCTCCATGATGGCGGTGACTCCGCTGGACGAGGCCCAGAGGGCGCCCAGGCCGCCGAGGGAGAGAATATTGGCGCCGCTGCCTTCGGCGACCTGCTCCAGAAATCGTTCGACCATGGAGAGCGCATCGCCGGGCAGGACGTTGCGCAAATAGCTCATCAATTCAGGCATGTAGTTCTGCACCGAGAGCAGCCCCATGGCCGCCGTGAGCACGATCAGCGCTGGAAAGAGCGCCAGCAGCACATAGTAGGACAGTTGCGCGGCGCGTCCGAACAATTCGTCTTCTTGGCTTTCGCGCCAAAGCCGGCGCGCGAGTTCCTTCAGCGGAAGGCCGCCCAGTTTCCAAGGATTGAAGGCCTGCGATCCGCTCGCCAGCGATGCGGCTTGCGACGTGCGGCTCATGCTTTACCCGCCTGGCCTTCAAAGCCGGGAAAAATCGCCTTGAAGAAGGCGTTCTGCACCAGCTTCATGAGGATCTCCCAGGTATCGGCTTGCGGATTATCGACCTGCCCCGACACGTCGGTTTTGGTCGCCACTTCATCGCGGGGCTGATTCTCGAACACTTCCAACACGCCTCCGACCACCGCCTCGTATAATTTCTGCGTCGTCGCCTTGTCCTTATCCTGCCTGGGGTCATAGACCTCGACATCCTTCAAGAACGGCTTCACGTACCCGTCGATCCGGTTGTCTTTCACCGACAACTCGCTGAACAGGGCAAACGTGCCGGCAGTGGTATCCACGTCGCCATAAGCCCGCAGCACGTTGTTGAACGCCTTGACCTGAGTCTTGATGATGCGGACGTCGAGCGTAAAATCCGGCCTCGGCTTCTCGGGTCGGAACGTGCCGGTCACCGTCGTCGGCCCGCTCCCCATGAATTTGCCCGTCATTTTTACCACTCCGGTCCCTTCCTCAGGTCGCGTACTGAAGTTGTCCATCTCGGCATTCATGTCGGCCAGGAAGACGCGGTAATCGGGTGAGACCGCCTTGTTCACAAAGCCCATCTCGCTACGCAGGATCTTGCCGTGCTCCACCTTCACCAGCACGGCTGGATTCCGATGCGCCTTCTGCGCGTGCCGGGCGCCTTGCTTCAGGCGCGCCGGTTCCTTGTCCGCAGTTCCTGACGCATGCACATAATCGACCTTGGCGTTTTCCAGGATCAGCTGATCGATGAGGAGCTTTGTTTTCGTACTGGAATATTCCACGCGGCCGCTCAGATCGAGCAGGCCTTGGCGGACCTGGACATTGAAGCGCTCGGCGACGGGGAGAAGGCTGTCCAAATGCAGGTCCTGCACCTTGACCTGCGCCTCCAGGCCGGGATGGGGCTTGGCGAGCGGATCGGCGCGCCCATCGATGGCGATGCGCGCCTGATCCAGAAAGTCGGCCTGCACATGCAGGTCCGATGGATAGGGCTCGTCCTGATTCAAGCGGTTGGTGAGATTGTCGGCCTGTACCGACAACCTTTGGACGCGAACCGGCTCGGCAAGCGGCGCTCCCTCATACGTGACTTGCCCGTCGGTAATGGAGAGATCGATACGAAACGGCATCACCTCACGCAGGCGATCCTGCCAGGCCACAGCCTGCTCTTTCGCCTCTTCGGCGTCGCCCTGATGCACGGCCGCGTCGATTTGTTGCCGCGTCGCCGCCAACACCGGCCTCTCGATATCCACATCCGCCGCCACGATGCCGGTCAGCAAGGGAAAGAACTTGGCGTCGGCCGTCAGCTGTGGAATCACGGCCAGCGCCGGCTCCGGGCGAGCGCGCTGCCGGACGACCATGTCGCGCAGATCGACCGTCAAGGTGAACGGATGGAGGGCCAGCGCTCCGATCGTCATGCGATAATCCGGCAGCCGGTCGTTCGCCTGTCGTTCGGCATACCGGCGCAACGGCTCCTCGGCGAAGAACGAGGCCGCGGCGACGATCACGCCGAGTCCCACGATGACCGCGAGCGCGATCCACCAGCCGCGATGCCGTGATGCCTGCGCCATGCCGTCCTCCTAAGGATGGGTCCCGGATCATGAACGCGCCATCGGACGTAGAGTCGCCTGTGTGTTCTTTTCCCGCGACAGCAATCCGATGGTGTTCGTAATAAGCAACGAATTCGGAATCAAAAAGGCTTTGCCGTCTTTTTCGAGACGCGTATAGCGCAAATCGATATCGGTGACCACTCCCTCCATGCCGGACACCGTGACTTCATCGTTCAGCGTGAAAGGCCGGTAGAGCAGGATCAGCACGCCCGAGACGAGATTCGACAAAATGTCTTTGAGCGCGAAGCCGAGCGCGAAACCGGTCAAGCCCAGCCCGGCCACCAACGCCGAGACATTGATGCCCATCGTCCCGAGCGCCGTGATTCCCCCGAACAGCAACAGCGCAAAGGACAGAACCCGTCCGAGAACCCGCAGCACGTAGCCTGTGTTGAAGTCGGCCCGGCGGCCGATACGGGCGACGATGTTCCAGGCGAGGAGACTACCAAGCCAGAAACCGAGAAAGATCAGCACGCCGACGACGAATTTGGGCGTCCAGAGGATGAGCTGGCCGGCGAGCTGTTGGAGCGATTGATTGATCGTGGCCATGCAATCGTGACGTCACCGATCAGATCCCTGCGGTCCGGTCATGGCGCGACGAGCGGGGCGACGGCCGCCGTTCGAGGGCATCGATCAAGGACTGCGCCACGATATGCGCGAGATCTTGAAGAAAAGCCCGGCCCGTC
>JAKALI010000493.1 GCA_021813195.1 Pseudomonadota bacterium | reverse complement strand
CTGTTGGCCGCACGGGAGCAATTGAAGAGCAAACGCAACGATACCTGCCCGTGCGGCAGTGGCCGAAAGTACAAGAAGTGCTGCCTGCGCGGCGACGAGGAACTCGTGCGTCAGATTCCCGCTGCGCGGCATACCGAAACGATCAGGGACGTCGATTCCGCCGCGCTAGCGGATGAGATGGCGATCGGCGAAGATCCGGATGGGCGCGATGACTCCAGCCCGCCATCGGAGGTGAGTCGCCGGTTGGACGCGCTCTGGCGGGCATTCGATGCCGTGCACCAGCCGACGGTGGTGCAGATGGATGAGTTTCTGGGCGAATTGCTCGCGTTGCCACCCGAAGCTACCAGCTGGAACGAGCTGTTGCACGACTTCGCGCGGCGCCGCCACCCTGACCTACATGCGGTGTTTCGCCGCATCGCCGCGGCCGTCCCTCACACGAAGGAGACCCGCATGGCCTATTTCTACTGGGCGGCGGCAGAGGAATTCCCTAACAACCCGAGCACACTGGTTCCCGAGCTGGTCGACGGCTTCTGCAGGCTCGATCTTCACAGCTACGATGCCGATGCGCTCCTGCATATTGAGGATTACCTGCTGGCCGGGCGTTTCGAGGCTGAGGCACTGCGGCTGGCCGAGCATTTCCTGCCTATCGAGCGCGACGACGGCGGGCTGATGCCGTATGCGGTCCCCGACACATGCAGCCTGATTTTCCAATTGCGCGTCGGGATCGCGCTTCGTTCCGGGCCGCAGGCCGCTGAGTCTGTGGAAACGCTGACGCAAGCCCTGGGGCGGAATATCGAAGATGAAATCGACGCCGAAGCCATCGCACATGCCGTCCGAGCAATCTCTCGGCCGGATTCCAACCCCGCGTGGACGCGAGCGCACTTTGCGCTCGTGGCGGGGGACATACGGACAAGCGATCAGGCCTGGCAGGAGTGCCTGCGCCTGTACGACACGTTGATCGGTGTGGCGCGCGATGCGTGGCATTGCGGCAATTTCCCGCCCGGGTGTGCATTTCTCGGGTTGTCGCGGCTGCTCGAGTCCATCTACAGTGCGCGCGCGGAAGCCGAGAAGAAGCGCAAGAAGAAACCGCAACGCGACAATCTTCTCGACTATCTGAATCCGGGCGGGATGGAGGCGCGGCTGGCCAGGAGTTGCCAGGACCTGTTGGGCGTGAATGAGCCACGTGCGCGGATACTGCTGGATGCGCAGGAAGTGCTGCTCAATTTTGCCAGCCGCCATCAGTTGATCGCAGACGCCGCTGCCGCCGCGACGCGCGCGGAGGTAGCGCGCCTGCGCGGCGCGCTCGAAGGCGGGCGCTGAGGCGATTTGCGCTGATCCTCGCGGCTCACCGGCCCTCCATTCTGAGCACTCCCCACGCACGTCTCGATTGCGCGATGGCGTTCAAGGAGGTCGCGCATCAGAAGCTCGGGCGCTTGCGGGTGCCGGAGAACATCGTGTTCGAGAGCGCCGAGGACGTCGCGGCGTGTGCCGGGGAGAGCGCAGCGCTGGCGCGTTTCGCAGCGGTGGCGGAAGCGCTCAGGTCGCGGCAACCGCGCCTGGGCGACTGGCTGGCCGAGCAGCCGCTGCGTGCGATCGAGGTCCAAGGCAATTTGCCGCGGCTGTTGGCCGTGGTCGAGTATTTCCAAGCGCATCCGCGGCCGATGCGCTACGCCCGCGAACTCGGTATCCCGGGAGTGGACAGCAAGTTCATCGAAGAGAACCGCGCGCTGCTCGGCGCGTGGCTGGATCGCTTGCTGCCGACGGAAGCGGTGGACGCAACGGTGCGCGGACTTGCCGGCGGAGGATTCGAACGACGCTTCGGTCTGCGCTGCGACGAGCCGCTCATCCGCTTCCGCTGGCTTGACCGCGCGTTCATGCTCGACGGTTGCATCGCGGACGCCACGGTGCCACTCTCCGAGTTCGCCGCCTACGCTCCGCGCTGCGAGCGGGTGTTCGTGACCGAGAACAAGATCAACTTTCTGAGCTTGCCGGGGTGCACCGGCAGCCTCGCCGTTTTCGGCGGTGGTTATGCGATCGACCGCCTCGGTTCGATACCGTGGCTGCGTGAAAAGCTGCTCTACTACTGGGGCGACATCGACACCCACGGATTCGCGATCCTCAGCCGTCTGCGCCGTCGTTGGGCGCACACGCGCTCGCTGCTGATGGACCGCGACACGCTACTGGGCCATAAGGAGCTGTGGGGTGAGGAGCCCCAGGATCGCCGCTGTCTGCATGACCTCGATGCGCTCGACGGTGAGGAGAGCGCGCTCTACGATGATCTGCGCTTCGACCGGCTCGGGCAGCGTGTTCGCCTGGAGCAGGAGCGGATTGGCTACTCACAAGTGTTGGAAGCTGTAGCGAGAATCCGCAGACAGGAATGCAGCGGTGGGGATGGGAATCCCCCGTGCTAACCGGCGACAGCCGAGAGCTGCGGCCAATAACCGCCGCCGGAGGTATATGAGCGCGGTTATCTGCTATAATGCTCACCAAGGTAACCATTTGTGACACGGAGGCTGATCGTGGCCGCTATCAAAGACAAGGCGCTATCCGGTTTCGGCACGCTGGCGGGTACGCTCGCTGAGGTACGATCGAGCCTGGGACGATCGCGAGCCCAGCGCGCCATCGCTCTGACCTTTGCGCACGAGAACGAGCGCACGGTACGGGCAATTGCCGATACGCTGGTGGGTCTTGGGCCCCTGGTCGCCACGCTCATGCAGCAGCGGCAGCGCGAAACCCTGGACAGGATCATCGATGCACTGGTGCCGAACGTCCCGCCCCCTGAACACATGCTGGCCGAGGCGCGGATGACGGCGAAGGCGCGCAAGGCCGTGCTGGAGGGGGCGGAGTGGCTGACGGCCGCGCAGATCGCCAAGTTGGCGGGTTTCAGCGCGTCGAACCCAAGTGCGCAGCCTAGTAAGTGGAAGAAGGACGGGCTGATCTTTGCGATCCGCCATCAGAGTACCGACTACTTTCCGGCCTATGGACTCGATCCGACAGCCAATTACCGGCCTGTCAAGGCGCTGGCTAAAGTGCTAAGTGCATTCGGCAGTACGAAGGACGCGTGGGGCTTGGCCTACTGGTTTGCCTCGGTCAATAGTTTTCTGGGCGGAAAGCGACCTCAGGATCTGCTGGCCAACGCGCCAGACCGGGTGATCGAAGCCGCGCGCGACGAAGTGGCTGAGATCGCGCACGGCTAGACCGTCGGCTAAATCGAAAGCGGTACGGATGGCAAAAGCGTCGAAGGCGCTTGTACGATCGAAAGCGGCGCCTACGCCACCGGCCTCCCTGCACGTTTCATCGACGACTTGGCCTCGAGGGCGGCCGATCCATCGCATCCACCTGGTGCGCTACGCCGCAGACGGTTTCAACCCTGGCAGGAAGGGCAACGCAAGATTCAGTCCTATCGTCAATGTTTCCGGCGCAGCTATTCCAACGCTATACGGAGGGAGTACGTTCGACTGCGCGGCCATGGAAACGGTATTCCACGACGTGCCGTTCGCCCCAGGGTTTAAGAGCTTCGACCAGCGCAAGTTGGTCGGTCAGATACACTCGGTGCTGCTGCCGGCAACGGATCTCGTGTTGGCGGACCTCAGTAACGTGGCGTTACGCAAACTCGGTGTGCCGCGGGCTCAGTTGATCGATACCGAGAAGGATTGTTATCCGCAGACCCGCAAGTGGGCCGAAGCAATCCATGCACGGGCCGCGAAGATCCAGGGCCTGTGCTGGACATCGCGTCAGGACGACTGGGCTCTGGCGATAGTCCTCTTCTGTGATCGAATCGCCGCCAAGACACTTATGCCGCACGGTAGTTCTCGGGCGCTTCTCAGCGACGCGAGCGCCTACGTTGAATTGCTAATCCTGGCCGGTCGCATTGGTGTAAGTGTCGTTGCGGGGAAATCTTGAAGCGGTGTCTCGGCCGGGCCAGTGGCCTTGCGTCGAATTTGCGTTACATCGTTGAACACTGTTAAGCATCGTTGAGCAAATTGGCAGCGAACGCATGGACGTAACATGTTGATTGAAAATAGTTTCGAGCCCGAACATCTAAATGGGGTGCAAGTGGTCGGAGGTTCAAATCCTCTCGCCCCGACCAAAATTCACAAGGTGTTACAGAGTTATTTCTGTAGCCCGTTTTGTTTTGCGGGCACAGCGAGCGGATTCTATTTACTTCAGGCGGACCGTTGCGCTCGCCCCTGCTCCAGGTTCGGCAGGAGCGAGACGACGAGCCCGATCGCCGGCAGATAGGAGCAGAGCTGG
>JAKALI010000492.1 GCA_021813195.1 Pseudomonadota bacterium | reverse complement strand
CGATATCTGCGAGCCGGGCAAGTCCCCGGTTTCCTGCAGCGATATGGGCGCCGCGGTGCTGCGCGAACTCGATCGCCTAGGCTGAGGCTGGCTGTTCGATCCGCCGCCCGCGCCTGGCGTTCGCCGTCAGGAGCGCGATCGCGCAGGATGCGGCGCGGGCTTCGGCGCGCGCGTGATGGTCGCTGAATCGCCGACCTTGATTTCGTCGTAGGTGCGGTTCTTGATGTAATTCATGCGCATCATAATTGCGCTCCCGGTTCTTCGTCTGTGATCGAATCTATGCGAGAAATGCTGCGCAACCGTTGCGCAAAATCAAGCTGCCGCGGTGCGGCCTCCCGAGCACCCAATCTGGCGACCGTGAGGGAAAGGCACCGCTATATTGCCAAGCGATACTAGGAATTTTTAACGATTTGACAACTTTTAACAATTGCGCAAGCCACGTGTACAATCACTAAAGTATTGATGAACCTAAAAGAAATCGGGGCGCAGATGACCCATTTCGCGGATTTAAACCGGCAGTTGCGGATTGACAACTCGGTTCAACCTAGACCGTTGAGGGAGAAAACCAATGTCCAACAAAGCTGACATCGCCATCTCGTACGACATTTCCAACGACTTCTTTCGCCTCTGGCTAGACGAGCGCATGAATTACACCAGTGCCGTTTTCAATGAAGGACCGAACGCCCCGACCGACTCGCTCGAACTGGCCCAGATGAATAAACTCGCCGTCCTGCACGACTACGCGCACATCCGCCCGGACATGCGCGTGCTCGACATTGGCTGCGGCTGGGGCGCGAACCTACAGTACCTTGCGGTCGATCGGGGTGTGCGCGAAGTGCATGGCATAACACTGTCCGAAGCGCAACATCGGGAGATCGTCCGTCGCCGTCTTCCCGGCGTCGTCGCCAACGTTTGCGACTACCGTGACTATCAGCCGCCGTCGAAGTTCGACGCTATCGTCTCCATTTGCATGCTGGAGCACACTGCAACGCCGGCACAGGTACGCGCCGGCGAGCATTTGGGGGTATATCGGGACTATTTCCGCCGCGCGCACGAGTGGACGCGCCCCGGGGCGCACTTCGCGCTGCAGACCATACTGCGTAACTCGGTCCCGCGCAACCGAGTGGACATTGAAGACATGGCGCACATCACTTACACGATGTTCCCGGGCGGCTTCGCGGTTCGCCTGTCCGAAGTCATGGAATCGGTCAGCCGGTACTGGGAGGTGATTGAAGTCAAGACCCGCCGCCTCGACTACCTGCGCACCTGTGACCAATGGCTTGCACGGCTTCGCCAACACGAGCTGGAGATTCGCGAGCGCTTCGGTAACCGCATCTTCGAAGACTACGATCGTTACCTTTCGGCGTGTGTCACCGCTTTCGACAAGCACTACGTGTCTCTTGCCCAATACAGCCTGAAACGCATTTAGGCACACCCGGCGCGCCCAAAATCAACAAGTGCCGATCGAGCATGACCGCTACCTGAGCTAAACATGAACCACATATGCGAAATCTCGGGCCCATCCACTGAGTTGCATTCATTGGCTATCCAGGCGCACGCGAGGTTGCGTGCTTGAGGAAATATGCGCACCACTTCGCGACACAATGGCTGATGAAATTGGACCGAATTTCGACGCATCAGACTGCCAGATCCGGCTCCGAGCCGACCTGGCAGATGACTGATCCCGGTGTTTGGATGGGGTCGACGCACATGACATTTGTCGCCGCCCGACTTCACCGGGTCATCGCCGTCTGCAATACAGACGGTGTCCAGTTGTTTGTTTTTGGGATCGGGAGGTGTGGAGATGAAATCGATTGAACATGCCGTAGTGATGAACGGTGCCTTCGCTGGAGGTGCCATGGAGCAAGCGTTGGCAGAAGCTCGGATGGCCGAAGAGCGCCTGCCATTTACCGTAAGAGTTGTCCTCAGCGAAGAAGCGCTGCACAAAGCGATCGCCATCCGTCAGTCGGCGTATGCGCGTCATGTGCCAGGCTTGGCAGACAGGCTGGCGGACCCCGAACCCAATGACCACGACCGCGGCTCGATTGTTCTGCTGGCGGAATCCAGGCTGGATGGATCGCCCGTTGGAACGGTGCGAATCCAGACTAATCGTTTCAACGATCTTTCGATCGAACAAGGGGTCCAGCTTCCCGCGTGGCTCAGGAGCAAGAGCTTGGCCGAAGCTACTAGGCTGGGTGTCGATGTGGGCCGGACAGGACGGGTCGTCAAGATCGCACTACTCAAGGCGCTATATCTATATTGCATCGAAGCGAACATCGAATGGTTAATCGTCGGCGCGAGATCGCCCTTGGACCGGCAATATGACGCGTATCTATTCCAGGATCTTTTCCCGGGACAATTCATACCCATGCCACAGTTCAACAACATCCCGCACAGAGTGCTGGGTTTCGACATCCTGGGAGCAAGAGCGCGGTGGGAGGAAGCCCGGCATCCTCTCCTCGAATTCATGTGCTATACCCGTCATCCCGACATCGACCTGGGAAGTGCGGACTTCTTGACCCGCAGTCGCCAAGTACGTACAGCAGATTTGTCCGACAGAGTGGCGATCGGTGCGTAACACAAGCGGCGGCACGCGCAGTTTGCATGCCGCCGCCTGCGTTTTATAGGCAGGACAGCAGGGCACGATTGCTCGACTGGCATTGGCATTTCCATTTTAATCAAAGCAGGTATCATGAAGAATTGCAGTTGCGTGCCGATAATAGGATATGCGGACGTCTTCCATGTTCAGACCGGGATGGACAAAACGTGCCAACGCGGCGCTGGATATGCTGTTGTATCGAATTTCCGTCTACGGCGTGCCCGGCGCAATAGGTGTGATGTCGCTGGTGGCGCTGCTGGCGTGGAACGCTGAATACACCACGAGCGGAAGCAGCAACCTGGATTTCCACGTCTTCGAGCAGACCGGTGAGACGACGTCACCAACGCTAGCCTTGGCGCGGCTGAAGGACCGGCCCGCAGTCGACCATCTGGACACTAGTCTGTCCGAGTCCCCGTTCTGGTTCAGTTTCACGGTAAGGCCGGCAAACGTCGACCAGCGGATTGACGTCGAAATTCCATCGAGACACGCCCTCGCCATCACCTGCTGGAACGCTGCCGATCTGAACTCTCTAGGCTATGCGAACCGCGATACCGAGTCCGGCCGGATAATACAGGCTAAGGCTGGATTTGTGCTCCAATTGGGCACGCTGCAATCGCAAGCGCCTCTCACGGTAGTATGCAACGCCACCTTCGCCGGTCCCGGCCGCATCAACGTGGTGCAGTGGCATGAGTCGCAGTTCGAGTTGTCTGTGCAAAAGTTTCACCGCGATTCAGGCCTTCTCGACGGGGGCCTGATCGTTCTTTCGCTATTCGTGCTGCTGACTGCCATCATCAACCGCGAATGGATCTATGTCCTGTTTTCCGCGTGGCTGATCGCCAACCTACGCCTCGCGGCGATCTCGGCGGGATGGGACACTCAATGGCTAGAGCGAAGCATACCGGCAGACTGGATCCTGCTCACCAGGCAGCTTACCGCTGCCGCATATTACCTCCTGACGTTCATGCTCTTCGGCACCCTTTTCAAGGATGATCTGAAGCGAGCGGGCTATGCGCCGCTATTACGGCTGGCCCAATGGTCATGCCTGCCACTGCTGCTTTCTTCGGTCATCCTATCTTATTCCGAATTCCTGAAGTACATGTGGATAACCGCTTCGCTCGGCGCCTTAGTACTGGTCTTCTTTCTTGCGCGCATCGTAGTGATGACGGGTTCCAGAGTAGCGATTTGGTATAGCGCGTCGTTTGGGACCGCCCTGGTTGCGAGCCTATACGAGGTTGTTGCTGCTGCACTGGGCCTCAAGGGACTAATCGGTGCAGTCAACAGCGTAACGGCAGCCCTAGCATCCAGCCTGATGGCGGCGCTCGCCATCGCTGAACAAATGCGACAGGAAAGGCTAGGGCGGGTGAGGGCGGAAACCGAATTGCGCGGTACCTATGAAGCGATCCCAATTGGTCTGTTCACCCTGGACGCAAATGGTTTCTTCCTGCGCGGCAACCCGGCGCTGCACAACATGCTCGGCGTGGACCTGTCCCGTAGCGGGACGGAGACCTGGGCTGGCCATTTCGAATCAGGCGCATGGGCCAAGCTGCAGGACATGATCTGGCGCGGTACCAGCGAAGAACTGGAAATACGTGACTCGGTCGCCGACGAGGAGAAATCCAGACGGTTTCTGGTCAAGGCGACTTTGGCCGGGGACA
>JAKALI010000491.1 GCA_021813195.1 Pseudomonadota bacterium | reverse complement strand
CGTTTTGCGGATCGTCGCAAAACTTGCTGGCGCGCAAGAGCGCGCGCAGCGCTCCGGTCAGGGCTTCGGGGTGATCCCCGGCCCAGCGCGCGGAGACGGCAAAAGCCTTTTCCGGCGCGTGCTGCCAGATGTCGTGCGAGGTTGCGACGGTTGTGCCTGCGCCGGTGCGGCGGGCGACCTCGCCCCACGGCGCGCCGGCGCAGAAGCCTGCAATCCGGCCGGAGGCCAGCGCCTCGGCCGCCAGCGCCGGCGGAACCACTGCGATCCGCACATCGCTGCCCGCGACAATACCCGCCGTGGCCAGCCAATAGCGCAGCAGCAGATTATGGGTGGAATAGGCATGCACGACGCCCAGGGTGAAATCCTGCCTGCGCAAGACGGCGGCGAGCGCTTCGACCGTCGGCAGGCCCGTTGCCCTGTGCTCGGCAACAGCCTGGGCGAGCGCCGTGGAGAGCGTGATCGTGTTGCCGCCGGCGCTCAGCATGTAGGGCACCAGCAGCCGCTGCGCCACGCCGCGCACGCCAAGATGAACGGCGAAGGCCAGCGGCGGCACGATGACGGCAGCGTCAAGAAAACCGTAAGTCAATTTGTCGGCGATGTTGGCCCAGGACGGCTCGACCGATAGCGCGACCTCAATCCCCTCGTCGGCGAAGAAGCCGAATTCATGGGCCGTGATCACGGGCGCGCCATCGGTGAGCCGCAACAGGCCGAGCCGCAAACGCGGCCGGGCCGGCCGCCGGGCGCCGAAGGCGACGACGTCACTCATGCCGGCTTCCCCTGGTTTGCGGCGACCCGGGATCACCCTCATGGAGCGCCACGAACTCGGCCACGATCTGCCCGAGCTTGCGGTTTTCGTTCATCGCCTTCTTCTGCAGCCAGCGATAGGCTTCCGGTTCCGACATCTTGCGGCCCTGCATGAGAATGGCCTTGGCGCGCTCGATGAGCCGGCGCTCTTCCAGAAGCGCCTTGGCGGCAGCCAGTTCGGTTTCAACCTGGCGATAGCGGCGGAACAGCGCGATGGCGGACGCCATGATCGGCTTCACATCCTGAAACGCCATGCCCGACAGGTTGTAGGAACAGACGCCGGCGGCGATCGCGTCTTCCGCGAAGCCGGGATCGTCGCTGCCCGCGAACACCACGGTTGGATGGTCCGACGCCACGGTGCGGATGCCTTCGAGCGCATCGCGATCCGGCAGAGCCATGTCGACGATGATCAGGTCAGGGCGCACCCGTTCGACGGTGGCGGCGAGTTCAGGCCCGCCCGGCGCACGTTGGATCTCTGCAAAGCCCGATTGCGAAAGCTGTTCCTCGAGCGCACGCGCGCGATCGGCATCCGTATCGACCAGCAGGATCTTGAGCGGCATGACGCCGATAGTTTCACAACCGCGGCAGATAGCAATGCCGTGACGGCTTCGAAATCTGCGGTGCCCAAACCTTGAGCGTGATGGCTGCCGATTGGGCACGCAGCAATACACTATGTCGACTATGTCTTAAGCTACATAGTCGCCACTATCTACCCCGCCCGACTATGTCGGGTAGCGGGACGATGGCCCACGATTCCAAGGGTTTATAGGATAGCATGCAGAGATAGTTTGTAGCCCTTCCGGCAATCCAGCTTGGAAAGGGAGCAAACAATGAAGTATTCCATCAATGATGACTTTGCGTTGTCGCGGCCGCCAGAGGGCCCGGTGGCGAGTTATATAATTCCGTTTTCCAATTGGCTTGTTGATCGAGGCTACGGTCTTGTTTCTACGAGGAACCAGGTGCTGATGGCTGCAGGCTTCAGCGATTGGCTCCGGCAAAATGGGATTGAGCTAAGCGACATAAGTGGAGAGCATCCTGCACGTTATTTGCTAGACCGGACACATTTCCGACGGCCAAAGCTTGGAGATAACGCCGCTCTTCGACATCTATTGTCTTTTCTGCGAAGCCAGAATGCAATCGCCGAAGAGGTTGAGGCCGATCACAACCCATCGCCGGTGGAACAACATGTTCTGGCATACGAGCGATATTTACAAGATGCGCGTGCGCTATCTCGTCAAACGATTACAAATTACCGGCCAGTCGTCCGGGATTTTCTTAACTTCCGCTTCGGTGATAGTGAGGTGTCGCTCGCGCAATTGCGTGCCGTCGACGTGACCGATTTCGTGCAACGGAAGGTTCCGCGTCTCAACATGCGAAGCGCGAAGATCATTACCACAGCACTGCGGTCGTTTCTCTCCTATGCGCGTTATCGGGGTGACATCACGTCAGACTTGGCAGCAGCGGTTCCGATCGTAGCCAACTGGTCTCTTTCGTCCATTCCCCGCGCGATCGGCCGCGACGAGGTAACTCGTTTGCTCGCCAGCATCGATCGGGATACGCGGGTCGGATGCCGCGACTATGCGATGATCCTCGCATTGGCGCGATTGGGATTGCGATCGAGTGAGGTGGTTTTGCTCGAACTCGACGATATCGATTGGGTAGCAGGAAAGATCCATGTGCGTGGCAAGAACGGTCAACGCAACGACCTTCCGTTGCCAGCGGATGTTGGCGAGGCGATCGCCGACTACTTGCGGAAGTGGCGCCCGCGTAATCTCAGCCGTCGTGTCTTCTTGCGCGACAAAGCTCCGATCCGCGGGTTCAAGGGGCCGAGTGGACTTGGTTGCGTCGTCCGCCGCACCCTGAAGAGGGCGGGCATTGATGCTCCCACAACGGGAGCCCACCAATTCCGGCACGGGCTTGCCTCGGAGATGCTGCGTGGCGGCGCCTCGCTCGGTGAGATTGGTGAAGTTCTGGGACACCGTCAGAGCTGGCCCCGGTTGTCTGGACAGCGCCCCGCAGAGTTTAAGTGGATTCCTGCCGGGTTACGCTGAACGCGGGGCTTTGCGATTTCGATGCAGCGCCGGGAGGGCGTAGCCCGACCAGAGCTGCATCGAAATCGCGCGGCGACGATCATGCGGCCGTCGCCATCGCTGGTGTGCCGAAATAAGCCTCCTCAGGCGTGCGCCCGTCAAGGCTGGAATGTGGGCGTCCCCGATTGTAGAAGGCCAGATACCGGCTGATCGACGCGCGCGCTTCCGACACACTGTCATAGGCGCGCAGGTAGTCGAGTAGCGCGGGGCATCTCAGCCCCGCGCTCTCCCAGAACCGGACGTGAACCTCTCGATTCATCCGGCTCCCATCATCCAACCGCTGGTCCCAGGCTCCAATGTGCGAATAGGCTCGGATTCCGCCGCTTGAGCGAACGCAACCAATCCCATGTCGCCATGGTGTGGCCTTTGAACCGCTTGTATTTTCGGATCGCCCATCGAACGATGTACGCATCGATCGTGCGCAGTTCCTCTTGAAGCTTTGAGGGGTAGAAATGGCCGTAGTAGCGCACCCAGCCCGTCAGGACCGGGCGAACCCACGCGGCGATATCCGCCAGTTCCAGATCGCTCCGCCGATGCAACCGCCAATGACGCACGTTGAGCCGCATCCGTTTTCCGGCCTTCTTGCTGACTGCCGGGATGAATGCGACGAATCGTTCGCCGTGACGGTTGTTCGCCATCCTCGGCCGGAAAGTGTAGCCGAGGAACTCGAACGACTGCTCCGGGTATGTCCCAGGGCGATTTGCGTCTTTGCAGTATACGATCTTAGTCTTTTCCGGATGCAGCCGTAGCGCGCATTCCGCAAACCTCGTTTCCAGCGCCTGACGCAGGTCACGCGCCTGTGCTTCGCTTCGGCAATGGCAGATAACGTCGTCAGCATATCGTTCGAATGGAATGCCGGGGTGCTCCCGTCTCATCCAGCAGTCGAACGCGTAGTGAAGAAAAAGATTCGCCAGCACTGGGCTGACGACAGCCCCTTGCGGGGTCCCCCTTTCTCGGCTGACCAAAGTTCCGTCTGACATGCTCACGGGCGCTTCAAGCCACCTTTCCAGATAGAGAAGCACCCATTTGCAGTCGGTGTGCCGACGCACTGCTCGCATCAAGAGGCTCCAATCGATTTCATCGAAGAAGCTTTTGATGTCGAGATCGAGCACCCAGTCATGGCTCCAACAACGACGTCGGGCCACGGCCAAGGCATCGTGCGCCGATTTCCCCGGCCGATACCCGTAGGAGTCCGCGTGGAACACGGGCTCCAAGATCGGCTCAAGGTAGCGCTTGACAACCATCTGGGCGATTCTGTCGGCGACCGTTGGTATTCCTAACGGCCGAGTTTCTCCAGAAACTCCTTTTGGGATGTCGACGCGCCGCACAGGCGGCGGGAAGTAGCTGCCGGAACACATCC
>JAKALI010000490.1 GCA_021813195.1 Pseudomonadota bacterium | reverse complement strand
TGATGATCTGGCGGCCAACGAAGATTTAGCCCCAGATGCACGACGTCTGATCGACACCATGCTGCAATGGCGACAGCTGACCAAATTGCGCTCGACCTACACGGATGCGCTGCCGGGGTTCATCGATCCTCAAACGAACCGCATTCATACGAGTTATGCCCTGGCCGCGACGACGACGGGCCGGCTGGCGTCCTCCGATCCCAACCTCCAAAACATCCCCATCCGCACCAAGGAAGGCCGCGAAATTCGCACCGCCTTTGTCGCCGCCAAGGGTCACAAGCTCATCTCTGCTGACTATTCGCAAATCGAATTGCGCGTGCTCGCCCACATCGCGGACATCCCGCAACTAAAAACGGCCTTCGCCGACGGTCTCGACATTCACGCCATGACGGCCAGTGAAATGTTCGGCGTGCCACTCAAAGATATGACATCAGATATTCGCCGACGGGCCAAAGCGATCAATTTCGGAATCATCTACGGCATCTCGGCGTTTGGGCTCGCCGCGCAACTTGGCATCAGTCGCGAGGAAGCCGGAGCCTATATCAAGACCTACTTTGAGCGCTTTCCCGGCATTCGCGATTATATGGAAACAACCAAAGCGTTTGCGCATGCGCATGGTTATGTGCAGACCATCTTCGGACGGCGCATCCATTATCCTGAAATCAACACCAAAAACCCGTCAACGCGCGGTTTTCTGGAGCGCGCGGCCATCAACGCGCCGATCCAGGGTTCAGCAGCCGACATCATCCGGCGCGCCATGGTTCGCATGCCGCAAGCCTTGCAGGACGCGGGACTAACAAGTGCGCGGATGCTCTTACAGGTTCATGACGAACTGATCTTCGAATCGACCTCAAGCGATGCGCCTCGCGTCATCGACATTGCGCGCAGGGTGATGGAGGGTGCCGCTCTTCCCGCAGTTCATCTCACTGTGCCAATCCAAGTCGACGCTAAGGCGGCAGACAATTGGGAAGCCGCCCACTGACAAAGCTCGGTCGTGAGCCGCGCCGCCTCGAGTCACAGGACTGAACTGACACCTTCGTTCAACAGACATCCCAAATTCACCAATTCGTCATGGAGACGTTGCGCGGCTGTCGCGGACGACACCTAGCATCCCGCTCCTGCCCATCCACTCGACTCGGATCGGCTCGCGTTTGAGCGCCGGGCAGGGGGGGGGCGCCGTGGGGGTGTCATGCCAGAGTATCTTCTGCGTTATTCAGGAGCGACCTGGGCGCCAAGTCGTGCGGGGGGATTAGCACTCGGCGCGCTGTGGGCGTTCGGACTTGCGGCTGCGATGTTCTTATGGTTGCCCTCGATCGATCTTTGGGTGTCGAACCTCCTCACGGGAGCGGATGGGAGATTCGATACCCGTAGCCTCGCGCTGGAGATTCCTCGCACGCTCTTCCAAGTCATCTATTTCGGCATATTGGGAATCGCCATCCTCGGGTTCGCGGGGCTGATCTACATCCGGCGTTCGATGGGGGGCCGCTCAGCGCAGCGCTGGCTTTTTCTTGCGCTGGCACTCGTCATGGGCCCCGGCCTCGTGGCCAACGTTGCGTTGAAAGATCAGATGGGGCGCGCGCGTCCGAAGCAGATCGAAATGTTCGGCGGAGAACGATCGTTCACGCCTGCGCTCGTGCCTGCCAAACAATGTGCGAAGAATTGCTCGTTCGTGAGCGGCGAAGCCTCCTCGATGTTCGCCGTGTTCTTCGCCTTGGCTCTTCTCGTGCCCACACGCTATTGGCAATTCATCTCTGCGGCGCTTATAGCCGGCGGCACCGCCGGGCTGATCCGAATGGCACAGGGTGCGCACTTCTTAAGCGATATTGTTTTCGCGGGCATATTCATGGCGCTGACGACGGCGCTTCTGTTCATCTTGATGTTTGAACTGGTGCCGTTGGTCTCCCGCGTCATGGCCGCACGCCTGCGACCTATCCCCATTGAGGCCCGTCGATGAACGTGCACACGCGGATCGCCCCGCAAAGCCTGCCTGCGGAACCGGCGCAGCACTGGGATGGCACATGTTACGAGTTGACGGTTGTTGTTCCCACATTGAACGAAGCCGAGAATATCGCACCGCTCTACGAAGCCCTGTGCGCCGCCCTCGACGGCATCGACTGGGAGGTCGTCTTTGTCGATGACGATAGCGTCGATGCAACGGTGACTGAAGTTCGGCGGATCGCAGCTTGCGACCGGCGCGTCCGTGTCATGCGGCGCATCGGGCGGCGCGGCCTTTCGGGCGCGGTACTTGAAGGCATTCTGTCGTCGTCCGCTTTTGCCGTCGCTGTCATCGATGCCGACATGCAGCACGACGAGCGCCTGCTAACCGCCATGCTGCACCGTATCCGCGATGGTGATGATCTCGTCATCGGTTCGCGCCACATTGCTGGCGGATCGGCTGCCGGCGGCTTCTCGCGGCGTCGCGCGGGCGGCAGCGTGCTCGCTACGACGCTGGCGCGTTTCGTCTTGCGGGCAGAAATCACCGATCCCATGAGCGGCTATTTCATGGTGCGCCGTGCGGAAGCCGAGCGGCTGGCGCCCCGGCTTTCGAGCCAGGGCTTCAAGATCTTGCTCGATCTCATGGCGTCCGCGGACCGTCCGATGCGCATTTCGGAGTTGCCGTACCAATTCCGTGCGCGCGAGCGTGGCATTTCAAAACTCGACGCCAGCGTGGTGCTGGATTTCCTCGGACTGCTCGTTGCCAAATTGAGCCGCGATCTCGTCTCCATACGCTTCGTGATGTTTGCGCTCGTCGGTGCGACCGGACTGCTGGTGCACATGCTGGCCCTCAAGGCCGGCCTCGATGCCGCAGGGCTCGGCTTCGAACCTGCACAACTAAGCGCGGCCTTCATCGCCATGACGTGGAACTTCGCGCTCAACAATGCGTTCACGTACCGTGACCGGCGTCTCAAGGGATGGCGGCTCGTGACGGGACTGCTCTCGTTCTGCGCGGTGTGCAGCATCGGCGCCATCGCCAACGTCGGCGTGGCGTCTTGGGTCTACGGCAATGAGCCTGTTTGGTGGATCGCGGGAGCCGCTGGCGCCCTGATGGGCGCGGTGTTCAATTATTCCGCCAGCAGCGCGTTCACGTGGCGGCGTTGAGGATCGTGGATAGCCCGCCGCGTGGTGCCAATCTTGATCGTCTCGAGCGAATGGTAGCCGTCGCCTTGTTGTTTGTGACGGCCTTGAGGCTGTGGCTCGCAGGTATCATCCCCCTCTCGGATGACGAAGCCTATTATAGGCTGTGGTCGCTTGCGCCGGCATGGTCCTATCTCGACCATCCGCCGATGGTGGCATGGTTCATCGCCGCCGGCCGCGCCGTAGCGGGCGATAGCGCACTGGGCGTGCGGCTTGCGGGTCCGCTGGTATCGCTGCTGGCTGGCGTGATCTTGTGGCGGATCGCAGCGCTGCTCTTCGACCGCCACGTCGCGGCCTGGTCTGTGCTCATTGCGCTCGCGATGCCGCTCCTGGGCGCGGGCGCCATCGTCATCACACCCGATCTGCCGTCGACGCTCTTCTTTTTGCTCGGCGTATGGGCGCTGGCGGAGTTGCAAGCGAGTGGCCGCGCGCGCTGGTGGCTCGGGGTCGGCGCATGTGCCGGTCTCGGGTTGTTGTCGAAATACACCAACCTCTTTTTCGGCGGGACGATCCTGTTGTGGCTGCTTGCATCGCGGCAACGGTGGCGATGGTTCGCGAGCTGGCAGCTGTGGGCTGGCGGCATCCTGGCTATGGTGCTGGCTCTACCGGTTGTGATCTGGAACGCCGAGCACGGTTGGGCCTCGTTCGCCAAGCAGTTGGGACGGGTTGTCGAACAGCGCGCTCCCGGCCCGCTGACGTTCTTGGAATTTCTGGGCGCGCTGATCGTGCTCGCCAGTCCGGTGATCGCCGTCTTCGCGGCACGGGGAACCTACCGAGCAGCGCGGGCTTTGATCGCACGACCTTCACATGCGCTAGCTCTGCTCGCGGCAGCTATCCTGCCGCTGCTCGCCTACTTCGCCTTTCATGCCGTAAGCGATCGGGTGCAGGCGAATTGGCTCGCCCCGCTCTATCCCTTCCTCGCGCTGGCGGCCGCCGCGCAACTTTGCGCGATCGGTGACGGGGGCCATCGTCGGAGCTCTCAGTTTGCCGCCCTTGCGATCGGCTTTGTCATGACCGGTGCCATCTACCTGCACGCCGCTTACCCTCTCATCGTCCGTGCCGAATGGAGAGAGCCGACACATCAACTGCGTGGCTGGCCCGAGTTTGCACGGCAGGTCGAAGAC
>JAKALI010000489.1 GCA_021813195.1 Pseudomonadota bacterium | reverse complement strand
CCAGCTTCTCGCTCACGGCCGCCTGAATCGCGCGACTGCGATTGGGAAAAATGCTCTTCGAGACCAAACCGTCAACGCGGATCAACGTTTCCCGGTCCAGCGTTATCGCTACCTTTACGCTACTCATGTTCCATCTCCATGGTATGACAATTAATCATACCACGGTTCGCGCGTCGAGGAATCCAACGCGGACACCACCGGCGCGCGCGGAGGAAATCAAGGCACCGAGAGCGAAATTCAGAAGCGAGATCCAGCGCGTGCAGCCGCAGATGGGCTTTCCCCGCGCTACTGGGGTCGAATTTGAATTCGACTCCGTCATACGCTTGCCTTGGGTGGGGAGTCCATATAGGAAGAGTTAGGGCGCACAGTTGAGAAGACGCACATTTTTTGTGTTTACTTCTCGTGTTAGCTCGAAGTTGTGAATTTTGGAGTTCACATAGTCCGTGAGATACAGTCTGGTTTCGAAGTTTTGGTGAAGATTTTTTCGAATGTATGCAACTTGCCTCTCGTTGAAGCAGCCTTCTACAAGAAACTCTACCTCCTTGGAAGCGGGCAGCACATGTTTCCGAATATGCAGGATCTCGCCGATGACAGCGCCATAGGCGACCTGTATTTGCAGGCGATCTACTTCAATCGTGAAAGGCGAGAGGTTCGATACGAGGAACCAGATGCGTACACCAGGAAGTTCACCGCAGTCGTAAGTAACACCATCACCATCACCTCAAACGCGAAACTTGAGATTGGCAGCAATCTTCCCTGGCTTATAAATCCAGGTCACCACGAACGGCACAACATGCCCCAAGGTCTTTAACGCGAAGTCTCGTAGAAGTTCAAGCATGTTTCATTTGACCCGAGTGGAAGTGCGCTCAATGTCATGCTGTGCAGCGGGCCGCCGCGGTGCCAATAATTGGTACACCGCTTCCGGCCCGTCCGCACCAGCTAAAGTTAGATTTCACTATACGTCAGCCATAGTCATTGGCTCGCGATCAATTGCGAGATATCCCACGAGCAACATTGTCGCGTGATAAAAGTCGCGGCCTGGGTATTCCGAGGGCTCGTCTTTCAATACCAGTCGACAGACATCTTTCATCAAAGCAACAACTTTCTTACGCTGCGGCTCCAATTCGTGCGCGAGCTTATTGCGAAGACTGTTGACCTTGTAGAGAGCATCCCAGACCACTGCATCATTGCTTATTGGAATCTCATCTAGCGAGGCAACTGCTTGCGCAAGCTGAACAAGAGCTTTGCCGCTGGACACAGGGCTATTTTCACCGCGGTACGAAGTCACTAGCGCCTCAGGAAGACGCGCCGAGAGAAACTTCCACAGCGACTCTTCGAGTATGAGATGCGCCTTCAGTACCATTGACGCTTCGTCGCCACGAGGAACAAGGCTCTCAAAAGTTGCTATGTCGCGCTCAATTGCGTCCATGTTTCCCCTTGCGAGTGAAATCTAGCGTTCGCAATGAGCAGCGCACGCTACCGCAAGCGGTAGCTGCGCTGGCGTCGCGTCCGTCTCGATCGCGCGGTTAGGCCCCGGTCTCAGTTGGCACATAGAACAGCGTGTCCTCATGCTCCGGTAAAGGTTCTTCAGCACGATACCGCAACCAGCGATTCGGTGCTTCCGCTACCGAATGCACAGGTAACGCCGGAAATCCGGCCGCAATTACCTTGGCAGGCTCAACTTCACCTAAGAAACCCACAAGGCGATAGCAGTCGTTCCATTCGACAGCCCAAGACCAACATTCTGCAGACGGATGACGACGAATCACCGCCCGGTAGTAGCCGGAAGCAGTGGTAACTATTAAGCGATAGTCCCAATCAATGGTCTCCTTCATGAAGGCGCGGTGGAGCGGGTTACCCCAGTCTGACTTGATTGTGCCGTGTATGGGATAGAAGCCACCGCGCCACCAATGGCCCAAATTGGAATTGGGATCGTATGTTAGAAAGTAGAAGAACGCCGTCATCTGAAGGCGGGCAAGATCATAAGCTCGATTGTCCTCGAGTTGTGGTGGCGCAGTGAAGCTGCCGGTCAATTCGACTGAGGGACCCAACGACGCGCGAACGCGGAGGCTTGTAGAGCTTTCGACAACAGGCTTCCGAGTGTGGCGACTAACGCTCTTAGCACCCTTCCGGAGTGCTTCCTTCTGAATTACAGCGTCATTCATGCCGTGAAGCCCCGCAGTGTGGAAATGCATCGTGATTGCAGAGATATCGTCTTCGAGATCTGACTTCTGCCGATTGCAGCGGTGGCAAGCCCACAAGATCAAGTTCCAGTATTGATTCAGAGCCCCCCGCGGGACGAATCGTCTTCCAATGACGTGCTCTTTGGTCCTGACCCGGCGGGACAAAGAATTGCCACAATATGGGCATGTCTGGTTTTGCAGCACCAGCGGACGCGATGCGTTCACGTGAAGCGGCAAATGACTTGACATATCCGCGGATTTGAAGACGCATTTTCGGGGTCGGAGACGAATTCAGATTCGACTCGGCCCCTGTCATGCGATCCGGTCACGGTGACTCAGGCGCGTCCAATGCATCGCCGGGTCATGCCGCGATTTCCACGTACTCCACACGACTCGCCGGCTGCGGAATGGCGATGCCATCTTCGCGCATGCCGTCTAGGTGAAATTCGATCGCTTCGCGGATTTGCGACTCGGCTTCCTCCACTGTCGCGCCGGTAGCAACGCACCCGGGAAGGTCGGGCACGTAAGCCGAGAAATTGTTCTCGGCCTTCTCGATCACAATGGCATAGCGCATTTGAGCCTCACTTCTTCAGACCAGACTGCTTCAGGATACTGTTTAGCGTACCCAGCGCCAAGTCGTCGCTTGGCTTCCCGGGGACGGTGACACGGCCAGGCTTCGAAGAATGCTTGAATTGCCGGTGGCTGCCGCGCGTTGCCGCCAGATACCAGCCATCGTCACTCAGCATTCGCAGTATCTCGCTGACCTTCATGGCATCAGCATATCAAGGACTTGGCTTCTGCGCAGGACCATCCGGGCTTGCCGCATCAGATCAAAGCACTTTTGGGTCGGTGACGAATTTGAATTGGACTCCGGCCGTGTCGTGCGCAGCGATCGAGGTGTGCAGCGGGCCCGTTTCGCCGTCAATCGCTACTCAATGAAACAGCGTCAGCACGCCGGTGTAGCCATAAAGTCGATCGTGGGAAATCTCGCCGTTGCAGAAGAACCCTGCCAGCGGCATTTCGCCCAGGGCCTCTTTCACCAGCGCGAGCTCGGCGCCGCGGCTGCCGAACATGTTCTCCCCGCGGCCGATGCAGGAGTAGTACAGCGCGCCCCGCGCCCGGTCAGGCAACTCCTCGCGCAGTTCGCTGAGGATGCGCCGCAGATCCCGCCGCGCACTTTCGGCGTCGCGCTTGCAGAACAGAAGATCGGCGCCCGGCTCGACCAGGTCGCCGATCGCGATCAGTCCCTGGTCGGGGTCGATTCCCACCAGGTTGCGCACCAGGTAATCGCCCCGGTCGGATCCGGCCACCGGCAGGCCGACGTGAATGAAATGCGCCGCCCGGCGCAGGTCGCGGGCGAGCACCTCGCCGATCGCTTCTTTCATGACATCCAGCGCCGGCCGGCCGTCGAGCGTGCTTATGACGTTGGCTTCGCAAGCGGTCACGCGGTATCGCCCCGGCAGCGCGGCGCATCCCTGCGTGAGGCGCGTGCTGACGCCGACCGAGGCGGAGAGCACTGCGCCGGACAGCCCGCCGGAAATCACCTCGTTGGCGACCTGCACCGTGCGCGTGCGCGAACTCGACAATCCGCCGACAAGGAACCCGCTTGCCACCTTGGAGGACATGTCCGCGATCAGCTCGGCGACGTCCGGGGTCCTCGGGTCGGCATGGATCACGCCAAAATGCGCCGGCGCGCCGCCGGCGAGCCGCGCGCGCCCGGAGAATATCTGGTACTGATCCGCGGACAGCCCGGCCACCATCACTGCGAGCGCCGGCTCGTCGAGGTATTCCGTGCCGCTGGCGATGATGCCGATGCCGACCGTGCCGATCCAGTCGGAGACACCGGTCTGCTCGCGCAGGGATTCGACGATCGGGGCGGCGTAAGGGACCAGCGCCTCGGTGAAATACACGAACCCCAGCCCGCCGCCGGGGCGCCCGAGGCGCCCGCTACAGCGCGCGACGCACTCTTGCCAGGTTTCGCCGCTCGCGTGGGCGGCGTGAAACGCGCTCATCGGACCTTGTCCGGCGCGCGCGCCGCCTGATTGCTTGTCGCCTCCTGCATCTGCATCTCCGGCTCGA
>JAKALI010000488.1 GCA_021813195.1 Pseudomonadota bacterium | reverse complement strand
CGGCCCCAGACCGTAACCCGCGCTCGTATGATCGAGAAGCCGGCGCGAACCGGCAGCCAGTCCAACCCCACAGATCGTCAAGATCACAATCATTCCGACACTTCGCCCGACCGTCATGTCGTCGGCACCAAGCACGGAGGCCAGTAGGCCCAAGCAGGCCATGGCGAGCGTTCCCGTCACGGCCGCCCACCACAGCGCACTCTCTGGCTGCGACGCAGGAGAACCCTCGCTCGCCGGCGCGTCCATGTTCAGGGCTCCTCCGTGGGCGGGTTCATCTTCACACCGGTCTCGAAATCGATGGCGTCGAGACGGCGTGCGGCACGAAAAGCGATGATCGTCAGCAGGAGCAGGGCACCTTGCGCCGCCATGAAATATCCGAGCGGAAAGCCAGCCACCGTTACGAGATTGAGCGGACCCGTCAGATAGGGCACGGCAATCACCACGCCCGTGCTCACAAAAAGTGTCCACAGCACGCGGGCGCGGGCACGCAAGTCGCAGACTGCGTCCTGATCCTGTGCAAGGCCGGCCAGACGTCTGCTAACCAGACCGTGAGCGAGCATCACAGCGCCGAGCATCGCCAAAATGAGCGCTGTTCCGAGGCCGAAGGCGGAGAAAGGCACGATACGGTCGGCAAGACCTGTCGGCAAAATCACGGCAATCGCCAAGAGCATCGCACCGGCGATGATTTCAGCCAGCTGCACGAATCGGTGCTCCCTCACCAGACTGCCCGGCAACCCAGAACTCCCAAAGCGGACCCACCCCGATCGGATGGCAGTCAAATTAAACGCTGCGGTTGTTCGCGCAAGCCGGCTTGCGCGTCACGCTCTTGCCTCTTTCACCGCAGCGCGCACAGCATCCAGCAAGAAGCGCATGTCGGTGGGAAAGGAGCAGAGGTGAAATCCCTCGGCGAAACGCTGACGCGCGGTTGCAGGGCCGTCGGTGTGAATTGCGGCGACTAAGTCCGCGCGCCGCGCACTCTCACAGGCCGTTTTGATAGCCGCCTCGATGGTTGTATCCTTTGGCACCATCGCGGGTGCTGCGCCGTAAGACAGAGACAAATCAGCGGGACCGATGTAGATGCCATCGAGGCCTGGTACGGCGAGAATGCTGTCCAAGTTGTCGATAGCCGTCCGCGTTTCCACTTGCGCCAAAAGCAAAATCTCGGCATCGGCGTGCTGCCAGTAGTCGCGACCCGCGTAGTAAGTGACCCGATTGGGTCCAAATGAGCGCGTGCCTCGGGGCGGGTAGCGGCAGGCGGTGACGAAGGCTTCGGCTTGCGTGCGATTTTCCACCATCGGGCAGATCAAACCATACGCGCCCGCATCCAGGAGCTTGCCCATGATCGCAGCATCATGCGCCGGGACTCTCGCAAATGGCACGGCGGGCGACGTGGAGATCGCCTGGAGCATGTGGAATGCGGCTGCAAAATCGATCGCCCCATGCTGCAGGTCGATGGTGACGCTATCGACGCCTTGATGCGCGATCCCCTCGGCGACATGCGAGCTTGCAATTGACAGCCACGCATTCAACACGGGGCGGCGCTCAGCAATCATGTTCTTGACAGCGTTCGGCCGCACGGTGACCCACCTCGCCTTGTACGTCACGCTTGGAGCGTAGGCATCCAGCGCGGCGTAGCGCGAATGTGCCCATATGCTCGGGACACTCGGGTGCCCGGAAATGAGAGCGGGGCAGAACCCGCATGCGAGCCCTACCCCGTTCCGTCTCCCCAGACTTGGACCATTTTTTTCCTGTTCGGGTTGTTCCTCCCCGAAGCGAGCGCACCATGTGAGACGGTCGGCCGCATGTCAAGATATCGTCTGACGTATCGTGGGGCTCGCGTGCGGAGCCCTACGAATATCGGCCGGCTCCGCAACCCAAACGTCAAGGCTTGCGATGCAGCATCAACTGTGCAGCCCCACTAATGGCTGTGCTTGCCGTGGTCCACGTGATCACCCGAGCCGCCCGCTTCGCCATGACCAGGCTGATGGTCGAGGCCGTGCGGGCCCTTGGCGCCAATCGGCTCGACGCTCGCCTCGACTGTCACCTCGCCGGCTTTTTCGAACTTCAGTGTGAGGGGGACGAGGTCGCCCTCTTTGAGCCCGCTGGATAAGTCCATCAGCATGATGTGATCGCCTGAGGGCTTCAACACGACCGATTGACCTGCCGGGACATCCAGACGTTCGATACGGCGCATCTTCATCACGCCATCTTCGTGGATGTGGGTATGGATCTCGACGCGCCCCGCAACCGGTGAGGAGGCAGCAATCAGCGCATCCGCGCTACCCTCGGCCGCTCTGATTTCCATATAGGCCGCGCCGACTTTGGCTCCCTGCGGCGTGGCCCGCGCCCACGGGTGGGCCACCTTGACCCCCTTGGCCTCATACTCGTGAGCGCTGGCGGCTTCGAAGGCCACTGGAGCAAACAAGCAAATGGCCCCCAAGAGTGATGCCTCGAGGACACGCAATGGGGAGTGAGCGCGCAAAATCATCTGATCCTCATCATTTGGTTTGGTTCCCGGGCCGCAGCCCAAGGGTGCCAGCCTGACAAACCCGCGGGGTACGCCGTCGCGATTGGCGTCTAAACTGAGAACGCCGCATCGCAAAGGCCTCCAATCGCCGCGTTTAACCCTTGTCGGCGTTATCCGTGCTAAAAACGCGGTCTTGCGAGATGTTCCTCAAGGTCAACCTGCAGGCTTCCTTAGCGTGACACAGCGCATCGTGCTCATCATTGGCGGCGGGATTGCGGCCTACAAGTCGCTCGAACTGATCCGGCGCTTGAAGGAGCGCGGGATTGGTGTGCGCGCGGTCTTGACCCGCGCGGCGCAGAATTTTGTCACGCCGCTCAGTGTTGGAGCGATAAGCAACGAGCGTGTCTTCACCGATCTCTTCGACCTCGACGATGAGCGTGAGATTGGCCACATCCGGCTCTCGCGCGAGGCCGAGCTGGTCGTGGTGGCACCCGCAACCGCCGATCTCCTTGCGAAAATGGCCCACGGACTGGCCGATGACCTCGCGAGCGCCGTTCTGCTGGCGACGGACAAACCCGTCATTGTCGCACCGGCTATGAACCCGCGCATGTGGGCCAATCCCGCAACGCGCCGCAACGTTACGCAACTTGGAGCGGACGGAATCGAATTCATTGGCCCAAACGAAGGCGAGATGGCCGAGCGTGGCGAAGCGGGCTTGGGCCGGATGGCCGAGCCGATCGAGATTGTTGACGCAATCGTACGCCGCCTCTCGCGCAGCGATCCACCCACGCTGCAATCGGCCCCGCTCGCGGGCCGCCATGTGCTTGTCACCAGCGGACCGACACACGAGCCCATCGACGCCGTCCGTCTGATCGCCAACCGCTCGTCGGGTAAACAGGGCCATGCCATCGCGACTGCGGCTGCGATCCTGGGCGCACGCGTTACGCTGGTCACCGGACCCGTCGCAATACCGCCGCCGGCCGGTGTCGAGGTAAAATCTGTCGAGACCGCAATGGAGATGCTGGCCGCCGTCGAGGCCGCACTCCCCGCCGACATCGCGGTTTTTGCCGCGGCCGTCGCCGATTGGCGCGTTGCGGAAGTTCGTGCAGGAAAAATCAAAAAAACCGCGAGCCAAATGGCTCCCGTGCTAACGCTCGTCGAAAATCCCGACATTCTGAGAGCACTCGCCAAGCGCCGCGGCGATCGTCCCCGGCTCGTCATCGGTTTTGCGGCTGAAACCAACGATGTCGTCGCCAACGCCCGCGCTAAGCTCGCGTCGAAAGGGGCCGACTGGATCGTCGCCAATGATGTCTCGCAGAGTGCCGGTACCTTCGGTGGGAACAGCAACACGGTGCACCTGGTGACACCCGAGGGCGTCGAGTCCTGGCCGCCGTTGTCGAAAATCGATGTCGCCCGGCGTCTCATGGCGCGCGCGGCACAAGAACTCGTTCGCGGCGAGATATCATGACATGATGGAAGCGCAGAAAAGCATACCTATCGCCGTCCAGCGATATCCTCATGCACAGGGGCTGCCGTTACCAGCTTATCAAACGGCTGGAGCCGCCGGCGCTGATCTTATTGCGGCGTTGGGCGACGACCAAACGGTGACGCTGCAGCCCGGCGAACGCAGCCTTATTCCAACCGGTCTCGCCCTTGCCATTCCGGATGGGTACGAAGGCCAAGTCCGTCCGCGTTCCGGGCTTGCCGTTCGCCACGGCATCACCGTTCTCAACGCACCGGGGACGATCGACGCTGACTACCGCGGCGAGGTGAAAGTTCTCTTGATCAATCTTGGCA
>JAKALI010000487.1 GCA_021813195.1 Pseudomonadota bacterium | reverse complement strand
CCCCTGGGATCGCGCCCGGGCTATGGCGAGGTGATCGGCTTGGGCGACGGCCTGAGCGCATGGTATGGGATCAAGTTCGCGGTAGCAAACCGCCTTCTTGCATCGAGGGCTCTGCCCACATCCGAAGCAGCACGGCGCGCGCAGATATACAAGGAAGCTCTCAGTCTGCTGATCGCCCAACGACGACCGGCGTTCTATCTGAATGGCGGGCGCAAGGATCTTGAGCGCTTGACCGATACCTATCTGCGCAGGCTCGGTGCCGCCGGGATCATCGATAGGCCTTTGACCGTCACGGCAATCAAGCTTCCGCTGGCCTTCGCCGCAGCGCCCCCCGCGCCACCAACGGCTTCGTTCGTTACGCGCAAGGCAGTTGACGCCGTGCGCACGGAGCTGATGACTCTTTTGGACGTTCCGAGCCTTTACGATCTTGACCGGCTGGACCTAGCGGCCGACGTCAGCATTGACACCGCTGCGCAGAGCCATGTGGCCACGTTCCTGGAGCATCTCAAAAATCCGAGGACGGACGCGGCGCTGGGACTAGTGGGCGACCAGCTTCTGGGTACTGCCGATCCTGCAAAGGTAACCTGGAGCGTGGTCCTCTACGAACGCATGAAGGGCCGGAACCTCGTCCGCATTCACGCCGACAGCCTCAACCGGCCTTTCGACATCAATTCCGGTGCAAAGCTGATCCTTGGTTCGACGGCGAAACTACGGACGCTGGCAACCTATCTAGGCATCATGGACAGGCTTCATGGCGAATTGTCCACACGCACCGTGCCTGCGTTGCTGCAAATCGCGACAACGACAGCCGATCCGCTGCGGCGGTGGGCAGCCAATTACTTGGCGACGGCATCGCCGGACCGGCGCGGTTTGGAGGCCATGCTGGACGCAGCGATGCAGCGCCACTACTCCGGAAACCCGGCAGAGGTATTCTTCACCGGAGGCGGCATCCAAACCTTCAGCAATTTCGAACGAAAGGAGGACGTCGAAAACCCGACTGTGGAGGAGGCCTTCGAGCACTCCATCAATCTCGCCTTCGTCCGCCTAATGCGCGATGTCATAGAGCATTATGAGCTCGAAGGCGGCGCGCGCAAACAAATCTTGGACGTATCCGAAAGCCCTGCACGCGAAGCGTATCTACGCCGTTTCGCCGATCAAGAGGGGCGGCTCTATCTGAATCGCTTCTATACCAACTACGCGGGCTTATCGCCTGACGCGGCACTGGATCAGTTGGCCAGCCATGTCCGTCCGGCACCTCGCCAACTTGCCGTCCTTTATCGATCCGCACGGCCGAGGGCGTCAGCCGCAGATTTACAGCGCTTTCTAGAGCAGCGGTTGCAGGGCGTACCCGTTCCAACCGCCACCCTTTATTCGGACTACGCGCCCGAAAGATTTTCGCTTGTGGATCGCGCCTACCTGATCGGTATCCATCCGCTTGAACTCTGGCTGGTTGCGTACCTGCAGCATCATCCCCGCGCCACTCGCTCACAGGTCATCTCAGCGAGCGTGCGTCAGCGCCAGGAAGCTTATGACTGGTTGTTCAAGACCCGCAATGTTTACAAGCAGAACGTCCGGATTCGTGAACTCATTGAAGAGGATGCCTTTGGGCGTCTGCTGGAGGATTGGCAACGTCAGGGTTATCCTTTTGACCATTTGGTTCCTTCGCTCGGTACCGTCTTGGGAAGTTCGGGCGACCGCCCGGACGCGCTGGCGAAGTTGATGGGGATTATTCTCGCTGGTGGAGTAAGACAACCGACCGTTGATATTGAGCGCCTGCATTTCGCGTCCGGAACGCCCTTTGATACCGAGATGGCTTACAAGCCGCCGCCGCGGGAAAGGATCATGGCCCCACAAGTCGCCGCAATTCTCCGTCGCGCGCTCGCGGGGGTGGTGGAAAACGGGACGGGATTGAGAGTTCGAGGAACCTATGTTGAGCCGAACGGAGCCCTGCTGCCGATCGGTGGGAAAACCGGCACCGGTGATAATCGCTTCAAGGTGTTCGGTCCCGGCCATCAGCTGATCGAATCGCGAGCTGTCGATCGAACCGCAACTTTCGTATTCTTCCTCGGCCGTCGCTTCTATGGAACGATTACCGCTTACGTCTATGGGGAGCAAGCCTCCCAATACCACTTCACCAGCGCACTCGCCGTCTCCCTGCTAAAGGCATTGAAACCCGAACTTTATCCCTTGCTTGTGCCAGTGAAGGTTGAAACGCATGCAGAATCGACCACAACCCGGCCCAGCGTTGTGCCCAGATAATCCAGATGTTCGGTATGATGCGCAAAAGGCGAGTAGAACCCAGCTTGGCGCCATGCACCGGTTTCGAGCTTGCCACGCGCTCTGATTGAACGTCGCTGCCAGATACTTTAACTTTCGGCAATTGCGGGCAAGAGCAGGAACCATGGGTGCGCGGGTGCAGACGCTCATTGTTATTGCGTTAACCGCCCTCTTTGCGGCGGCCTGCACAGCAGAGCCCGCTGTCGAGCTGCCGTCGCAGGCAATGGCTTATGAGATCCAAAGTCCTCGGGTTCCCGTTGGCACGTCCTACGTAGCTAGCGCTCCGGAGGTACCACGGGTAGAGCCGATCTACGATCAGATCGGCATCGCATCATGGTATGGCGCAACCTTCTCCGGTAAACGAACAGCGGGCGGCGCGAACTTTCGGGCCTATGCCCTCACTGCGGCTCACCGCACATTGCCGATGGGCGCTCGTGTTCTGGTCACGAATTTGGCGAATGGGCGCTCATTGGTTCTGCGGATCGGTGACCGCGGACCTCGGGATAAAGGACGTATCATCGATGTGTCCGAGCGGGCTGCAATACTGCTTGGCTTCTATCGACAGGGCACCGCACCGGTGAGAGTAACTTATTTGGGGCGTGCCGATCACTGTTCGAATAGCGCAGGCGACGCAGCACGAGCGGCACTGCTACGTTGTGCCCCTGGTTTACCAATCCTACCTACGCCCCGACCTTCGCCTGTATCCCGAGATATTGGCAATTAGGCAGAGCATCGTGACCGCGAAAAGAGAGTATGACAGTCAATGCAAGCTGACCCTATCCAGCCCTGACCGGCTAGCCGGTGCTGATTGCCTCCCTCCACTTGACCCTCGGTTCGCACTCATTTTACCTGTTTGGAATTAGCACCAATGGCAGTCCGCAGTTGTGCCCGCTCGAACTTTGTCGTTTTCGGCATGGTTGGCGTTGCCATCGTCACGTGCGCGCCCGCCAAGGCGGCAGGCGTCGCCGAGAGCTGGTCACTGCATGGTCAGGCGACGCTCGTGGAACAATACCATCCGGCGTTCCGCTCCCCCTATCGTGGTGTAAACAGCCTTGATTCTGGCAGCCGGGGCAACGAAACCTTTGATGCGACCGTCTACGCCGGTGTGCGTGTGTGGCCAGGAGGAGAACTGTACGCCAACCCGGAGATCGATCAGGGCTTCGGCCTCAGCAATACCCTCGGCGTTGCGGGCTATCCAAGTGGCGAAGCCTATAAGGTCGGAAAATCCGATCCCTATTTCCGGCTTCAGCGCCTGTTCTTCCGCCAGACCTTCGATCTTGGCGGCGCAGTCGAAGGGGTCGCGTCCGGCGCCAATCTGCTCGGCGGCACCCGCACCGTGGGCAACCTGGTCATCACGCTGGGCAAGTTTTCGGTCACGGATGTCTTCGATACCAATCGCTATGCCCATGACCCGAGAGGCGATTTTTTGAACTGGTCGGTGATCGATGCCGGCGCTTTCGATTATGCCGCGGACGCCTGGGGCTACAGCTATGGTGCCGCCGTCGAGTGGACGCAAAGCTGGTGGACATTGCGGGCGGGTCTGTTCGACCTGTCTCGTGTGCCCAACACCACCGCCTTGGAGCGCGATTTCGGGCAGTTCGAAGTCGTAGCCGAAGCCGAAGAGCGTCATTTTCTCTGGGGAGAGCCCGGCAAGGTGAAGGTCTTGGGCTTTCTGAACCGGGGCCGGATGGGGTTCTATGCCGATGCCGTGCGCCTGGCGCAAAGCACCGGGCAGCAGCCCGACACCGGCCTCGTTCGCCGTTACGCCTCGCGGCCAGGGCTGGCCGTCAATTTGGAACAGCAAATCACGAACAGTCTGGGCCTGTTTCTCCGCGCCAGCCTCAATGACGGCAGCAAGGAGGCCTACGAATTTACCGAAATCAATCGCTCACTCTCTACTGGTCTCTCGCTTGATGGTGGCCGTTGGGGATGCCCGGGCGACACGGTGGGCGTTGCCGGCGCCGTCAATGGCCTGTACAGGCCATTGACG
>JAKALI010000486.1 GCA_021813195.1 Pseudomonadota bacterium | reverse complement strand
GCGCATCGCCTCGCTCACGGCCCGCCGCAACGGCGATTGCGACGTGATTCTCGCCGACGGTTCGAAGCTGTTGATGAGCCGCACCTATCGGGAACATTTGCGCGTTCGCCTGGGCCTCGGCGAAATCTAGCGCCCGGCTCGCGACACGCTGCGCACGGTTCATGCCAAATCGGCGCTGAGCGCGTGGACGCCACGGCGGTTCCCCCGATATTGCCATGGAGCCTTTGGGAGGACCTCCATGCGCGGCCTGATCGCTGCAGCCGTCGGCGCCTTGATTACCGGCAATATTGCCGCGGCAGCGGCGGACAACAGTTTCGCCGTTCGCAATGTCCGCGTCTTCGACGGGGATAAGACCATTCCGCGCGCCACCGTTGTGGTAGAGGACGGTAGGATTGCAGCGGTAAGGCGCGATGCTCCGATCCCGGCCGGGCTAATGGTCATCGACGGCCGCGGCAAGACCCTGCTTCCGGGCCTCATCGATTCCCACGTGCACGTGTTTCCCGGCGCGGAGGCCGACGCGCTGCGCTTCGGCGTCACGACCGAACTCGACATGTTCGACATCAGCCGCGACTTCAAGACCTGGAAGGCGCAGCGCACGTCGTTGGTCCGCACCAGCCAAGCCGATACCTGGGCGGCAGGCCTGGGCGTCACGGTCAAGGGCGGCGCCCCGCTCGAAATGCTACCGCCGGGCATGAGCGTGCCGACTTTGGACAGTGCCGCCGACGCGCAGAAATTCGTCGACGCCCGCGTGGCGGAAGGCTCGGACTACATCAAGCTCTTTATAGAGACTCTTTCCGAATATCACGGCAGGAGGACAATGCCGACGTTGTCACGCGCCGAAGTCTGCGCGGTGATTGCGGCCGCGCACGCCGATCATCGCCTGGCAATTGTGCACACTCAGGCAGAATGGGCGGCACGCGAGGCCATCGAATGCGGCGCCGACGCCATCGCCCATATGATCCCGGACCGCGTGGTGGGGACACATTTCATCGCATCGGCCAAGAGGCATCACATCTTTTTCGAAACCACCGATGACGTGTGGGCGGGCGCGTCGGGGATGGATTTCGCCCAGAAGCTGGCGCGGGATCCGCGCGTTGCGCCATACCTCTCCCCCATGCAGCGGGCCACGTTGCTGGCGACGGAAAAGGAAATTACACCCAGTTTCTTTCCCACCGTATTGGCGAATACGAGGGCATTGCACGCAGCGGGCGTGCCGCTCCTCGCCGGAACCGATTCACCCAATCCCGCGACGGCACATGGCGTCGCGCTGCATGAAGAACTGCAGATTCTGGTCAGGGCGGGCTTTACGCCACAAGAGGCGCTGCGTGCTGCCACAGCGCTACCGGACACAATTTTCCATCTCGGCCGCCGCGGCCATGTAGCGAAGGGTTATCGTGCCGACCTGTTGCTGGTGGATGGCGACCCGACCGCCAACATCGCCGCTACGCTTTCCATCGACCGTATCTGGATGAACGGCTACGCGGTCGACCGAACCCCGCCAAAGAAATGAGAGGGAGCATCACGATGACGAGCGATACCCTGGAAGTGACTGGTGTGAAACACCTTGGCCGGCTCAAGGCGCTCGCTACCTGCGCGGCTATGTTCGCCCTCTACTTCGCGATGCTGAAGGCGCTCGGCTCTCTGGGCGCGCCTTTGATCCACCATCTGGCGCCGCCGGCCGGCGCGCCGGCGCTGTGGTGGCGCGTGGATCTCAACGTCACGCTGGTCGGCTTGACCGACGTGATCGCGGCGCTGGTTCCAGTGGCGCTTTATCTCAAGCTGCGCAACCGCAGCTTTTCCGGGCTAGGTTTCGACCGTCCAGGCACCATACTGGCCTGGGTGGTCGTTCTCGCTGGCCAGGCTGGGTTGATCTGGTTTGATACGCATCTGGGGCCAGTGGGCAAAGCGCCCGGCGCGCTGGGACCTTATGCGCTGCTCGCATCCGCGGTCGTGGGTCCCTGCGCGGCGCTGGCAGAGGAAACCTTCTTCCGGGGTTATCTGATGGACGAACTGCGCCGAGGCAGCTTCGGCATCGCCGCGCAGATCGTGATCGCCGGCCTGTTTTTCGGCGTGGCGCACGTGTCTTACCTCACCACGCCGCAGGGTTGGTCGATTCCGATTTTCACCGGGCTACTTGGGATGTTCTGGTCCGGCGTCTACGTCATGGCAAAACGCAGCCTGTGGCCAACCATCGTCGCACATGTGATCAACGACGCCGTCCTCATCCCGAGCGTGTTCTATCTGATCGCAGCGCATTTTGGCCACTGAAGCGGGCGGACGGGCGGCGGCTGGCTCCTCAAAACCATAACCTTGGTTGCCGGTGTCTGTGGCAATGACAGCTAGCCTCCTCCATTCTACACATCGAGGCGAACCCGCTCGCGCATTCAGCAGACCACATAGCATGTGCGACTTTCCTGCCATCGAACTCTATAATACGTCGTCGCGGGATCGGTCGGCGAGTGCGGTGGTTACGCCCCCAACCGGGACATGCGCCGCACAGCGCCGATAGAAAGCCCTGAGGCGCATCACTCGCAAAGCATTCGCGATACACCCATCGCAGGAAAGCGCCAGAGGTTGACCCAAATCAAGCCGGGCCAGTGCCTTTAGACGTTCACTTGCTGTCTCGGCGTGGAGGCTAGGCCGGTGAAGTGCGTCAGAGACGCATTCTTCCGGGATGCGAATTTGCTCAGGTGATGTACCGGTCTGCCGATGATGCGCGAGGAAGGGCTCGCGGCCGCAAGTTCGAGCGTCTCTGGGGATACTCAAAGGTGGAGGAGCCGGCGGCGCGAGCTTTCAGTGCTATTAGCAGGTGGTGCCATGGTGAGCAGAGAAGAACTGATACAATTGGTTGGCGAACTCGACGACGCGCGGCTCGTGCAAATTCTGGCGCTCCAGCCGAATATAGCGGAAATTGAGGAAGCCGCTCTATGGGCGGATGGCGAAGCCGATGCATTGGCCCGGAGCGGACGCGCCCTGACCGGCAGAGCCGCCGCCATTTTCGAAATCCTTACCGCCGATATCGAGGATGCGCCGCCCCGTGCCTGAACGGCGAAACCCGATTTTCAGCCGATGATGCGGATGATCGGTTTTCGCGCCCCTTCGCGTCAGCCTCTCGGAACAGGTGGCGCGCATCGTGGTATACAGCATTGATGAATTTGCAGGTCGAAACCTATTCCGGGGACGCCGGCACCGACAGGATATTGCGGTTTCGCCTTGGCGGACGCACGCATGAAGTCATAGAGAGCCTGGACCAATGGCACGGTCAAGGCTACCGCTATTTCAAGGTCAGGACGGCCGACAACAGCCTCTTTATCCTTCGCCTTGACGAATCTCGCGGCGATTGGGATCTGACCATGTTCAAGGCGCCGCCCTCCGGCTTCTCCAAGGCACTGCACCAACGATGAAAAGTGCCGTATTAGGATGACACCGTGACATCCTCCCTGCCCTCTGCTGATTGGCGACCTGAATGATCAACGATGCGATCAGCGCCACGGAGCCGGTGGATGATGCAACTGCCGCCCAGTTGGCACAACGCCTGGGTCGCGCGCACGCGCGGCAACGGCTGGGCATCGAACACGATCATGAAGCCCAGATCTTCGGGCAGGGCCTCAATTTCTTCCACATCGAGAACTGGTACTCCATTCACTCGCTCATCCGCGCGGCGCTTAAGCTGACAGGCCTCTACGCACGCGGAGAGCGGAACGCAAGAACCATCCAGATCCGGCACAACGCCATAGAATTGGCGGGACTGCCAGCGCCCTTCTCGGGATTCGCGATCCTGCAGCTCAGCGATCTCCATGCCGACATCAGCGGCGGCGCAATGGACAGGCTCGCGCAGTTGCTTCCGGACTTGGAATACGATCTCTGTGTCCTGACAGGCGATTTCAGGGGGCGCACCTTCGGGCCAATCGACGCCACGCTTGAGGGGCTTGCGCGCATCCGCGCTTTGATCAGGACACCGGTTTACGGCGTGCTTGGCAATCACGATTCAATCCGGATGGTCCCCGCAATGGAGGAGATGGGGATAAGGATGCTCCTCAACGAAGCCATCGCGATTCGCCGTGGAGGAGATGTCATTCATCTCGTCGGCATCGACGATGCCCATTTCTTTCGAGTCGACAATATCGAAAAAGCACTGGCCGCTGTGCCTCACGACGGCATCTCCATCTTGCTGTCGCACACGCCTGAAATCTATCGGCAATCGGCCCATGCCGGATTCGATCTCCTGCTCGGCGGCCACACTCACGGTGGCCAGATCTGCCTTCCGGGCTCGATCCCCATCATGCTCGACTC